>QHVR01000354.1 GCA_003223595.1 Acidobacteriota bacterium | reverse complement strand
TGTAAGTATCCGTCCTGCGCCAGATCCAGGGAATGCGAGCCATCCAATACTTGCGATCCAGCGTCTGACGCGCGCTGCGATGCTCTTCCGGCGGCAGGATGCGAGCGCGGGCGGCGAATTCCGGCCCGGTCACCTTGCCGCGAATCGTACAGGGCGCGACCTTTACCTGGGGATTATTTCGAATCCGCTTGGCCTTGCCCATATCGCTGCGGGTCATGACGTAGAGCTTGCCGTCTTGTTCTCCGAACCACACGGGGGTGGGGACTCCCACTCCGGTCTTCCGGAAAGTTGTGAGCGAGATGTATTTCTGAGCATTGACTGCGGCCGGGACTTCGCTTGGCATATGCGTCTCATTCTAGAAGCTCGGATTGGAAAACGCCTGCGCATCGTGAACCTGCTGGTTCGGAACAGCGTGCGCGCATTGCCCCAGTCCGGTCATCTGTGTTACAAGCCTGAACATGCGTAAATGGATGCGCGATCGCCTACAGCGCCGCAAAAAGAAAACTCCGGAGGAGACAAACCAGGCTGCGCCGCCGCCCCTGCAACCCGCGTACTTCGATGCTGAGGAGCCTTCGGCAGCGCCGGAAGAGGCGGTCCACAGCGAGCCTCAGCCACCCTATTCCGAGCCTGAAGTGGAAGCGCCGCAGGCAGCTGAATCCACATCGGGATCTACATCTGGAAAGACCAGCGAGCGAGCGCCGCAGAGCCGCGGGGGCGTCAGGGGACGACGTCGTCGAGGTGGGCGTGGGCGTGGAGGACGCGGCCGGGAGCAAGCCGTAGCTCAAGCCTTCACGCCGTCGGCCATCATAGGCGGGAGCGCCGAGGGATCTGCCGAGCCTGCCGAAGAAGCTGCGGAAGGAGTCGAGCCGCAGCCCGAAGCTGCGGTCCCGCAAGCCTCGGCAGTTCCCCCCGCTGTGCCGGCCGCTGCCCCGCGTCCGCCGAAAGGTATCGTGGTTCTGGCCATCGGACTGCCCGGCTCGGGCAAGACTTCGTGGTTCAAGAGACACAATTTGACTCCGCTCTCCAGCGACATGGTCCGCTCGCTGCTGTTCGACGATGTGCGCGAGCAGCGCTTTCAGGACCTGGTGTTTTCGAATCTGCGCTCGATGTTGAAGGCGCGCCTGATTGCCAAGCGCCCCATGAATTATGTGGACGCGACCAACCTTACTCCGCAGGAGCGCCAGCACTGGATCAAGCTGGCCAAGGATTATGCATATGAGGTACACGCGGTCTTCTTCGACGTCCCGCTGGAGGTCTGCATAGACCGGCACCAGCGCCGCGATCGCGTTGTGCCTGAGGACGTGATGCGCCGCATGGCCGCCAAGCTCAAACCTCCGTCGTTCGAGGAAGGCTTCGCGAAGATCACGGTCGTCCGGGTGAAGAAGAAAGAGCAGGAGCCCGCGGAAAGCTGAGCTATCCCTTCAAATGGGGCAACAGTTCCTTAAAGGCCGCCGAGGACGACGCGCGCATCAATTCATAAATTATCATCTCGGTCGATGAGATGACGGCGCCGGCAGCGCGCATTCGATCGAGCCCGATCTTCCAATTCCATTCCGTCCGCGAACTCACGGCATCGGACGCGACGTGAACCACGTAGCCTTCGCGCAGAGCGGCGAGGGCAGTCTGGGTCACGCAGATGTGGCTCTCCATCCCGCACAGTAATAAGGTGTTGCGCTGGCCGGGCAAGCGCCTGAGCACGCTGCAGAAGACGTCGCTGCCAAAACAGGAGAACAGAGTTTTATCGATGGCGTCGACGCCGGGCAGCAGGGAAGCGATATCCGGCACGGTGCCGCCCAGGCCCTTGGCGTACTGAGTGCTGACCAGCGCGGGAATTTTCAGAATGCCGGCGGCGCGGATCAGCAGCTGCGAATTCCGCACCAGTTGCTCGCGCTGAAATATCGGCGGGAGCAGTTTTTCCTGAATATCGATGACGATGAGAGCGCAGCGCTCAGCCTCCAGCGGACGGCGCGCCATCTCTGCATATTCGGAAGTGGTGGGGAGATGTTCAATGCCAGTCGCCATGAATCCTCGCAAGAGCTGGAGTCATCCAGGCGCGACGTCGTGTTTAGACGCGCCGCGGGAATCTCTACTGATTGTACTGCCGCTCAGATGTGGTTGGAGGAGCGGCGCGAAGGCGTATTGACCGTACTTCGCCCAGCACCATAGAATCGAAAAGAGAGCCCGGCACGCGGTTCATCATCGACTCGCTGCCCCCTCGTTCAACGGCTAGGACACCTGCCTCTGGAGCAGGTTATCGGGGTTCGAATCCCTGGGGGGCAGCCAAATTCCTCGAAAATTTATTCCGTTTTCGTAACCTGCTTTGCGCGCGATTCACAAACTTTACTCTGCGGATTTTCGCTTGGGCTTGGCTTTGTTCTTGGCCTGGAGATTCAGCGCGACCGCAGCGCGAATCAGATCCTTCAAGGCGGACTCATTGATCTTGTCGCCTTCGTGGATATCGATGGCGCGCCTCACATTTCCCTCGAGGCTGGAGTTGAATAGACTTGCGGGGTCCTTCAGCGAAGCGCCCTTGGCAAAGGTCATCTTGACCATGTTCTTGTAGGTCTCGCCGGTGCAAACCATGCCGCTGTGGGAGAAGACCGGAGTCCCGGGCGAGGTTGCTTTGACCCACTTCCACTCTTCGACGATCTCAGGGTCTGCCTGGTGAATGAG
>QHVR01000590.1:614-11440 GCA_003223595.1 Acidobacteriota bacterium | reverse complement strand
CCAAGCAGATCAAGGCCAACCGCAGTGGCGCCGTGCTTCTCGAATACCGGTGCAAAGACTGCGAAGTTGGCGGCATTCTCTGCTGCCCGGTTTACCTCTTCTGGCTTGTGACACGAGATCCCGATCAGCGGCGATGACGGTGAGCTTTCGCGGGCGCGTGCGCCCGCGATTTGCGCCGACGAACAGCCGGGGACGGCTGTCCCTACATATCCACTTTTCCAGATCGCGCGGACCTCTTTCGGAGAGATGTCGTCCGAGCGTAGATGGACGCCATCGGCGCCGACGGCGAGCGCAACGTCGCTGCGAGAATTGATGAGCAGAGCTGTTCTCAGTTCCGGGTTTTCAGTTCTCAGGCCGGCGAGCACCTTTGCGGCATCCCGGCTGAGAATTTCCAGTTCGCGCGTGCGAAGATCTTTCTCGCGGAGCTGGATGTAATCGACTCCGGCGCAGGCAGCTTCACGGATTTTCGCAAGAAGATGTTTACGACTTTCGTATTCATCTGCCGAAAACTGATGGCGATCCGTGATGTAGTAGAGAACGCAACTTTCAGCCATCAGCTCTCAGCTCACGGTCTGGTCTTGGCGATCTCCGGCACCTTTTTCTTTGGAGCCGCTCCCAGGTGATACTTGATCAGGCCGTCGCGCAGGAATTCGAATGCTTCCTCGGGATTGTCGACGACTTTGATCAAATCCAGATCCTGCGGCGACACTGTCCCGGCATCGACAAAGGCCTGGAAATTGATCACGCGCTTCCAGTATTCGCTGCCATAGATGATGACCAGGATTTTCTTGGCCAGCTTGTCGGTCTGGGCCAGCGTGAGAATCTCGAACAGTTCGTCCATGGTCCCAAACCCGCCGGGAAAAATCACCAGCCCTTTGGCCAGATAGGCGAACCAGAACTTGCGCATGAAGAAGTAATGAAACTGGAAATTGAGCGCGGGAGTTATGTACTGGTTTGGATATTGCTCAAACGGGAGCTGAATATTCAGGCCGATGCTCTTGCCTCCGGCCTCGTAGGCGCCCAGGTTGGCGGCTTCCATGATTCCAGGGCCTCCGCCGGTGGTGACCACGAAACGATGGCGGCGAGCGGGAATCTGCGTCGACCACTTGGTCAGCATGTGGGCGAGCTTCCGGGCGTCCTCGTAGTAGCGCGCCATGTCGACTCCGGCTTGGGCGCGCTTCATATCCTGCTGAAGTTCCTCAGCCGCGGACGACGCGTGATTTTCCTTAAGAGCGGACAGCGTCTGCGCGGCAGCTTCGCTGCCCTGAAACCGCGCGGAGCCGAAGAACACGACGGTGTCCTGGATCTGCTCGCGGCGGAAGCGGGCCAGCGGCTCCTGGTATTCGGCCAGCATGCGCAGGATGCGTCCGTCAGGGCTGTTGAGCAGGTGATCTGTCATGCGTGACTCTTTCAGAAGGTTTCGAGTTTCGGGTTTCGAGTTTCAAGTCTCAAGCGCGCGGGAAACAGGTTTCTCGAAACTGGAAACCCGAAACTCGAAACTGCAGCGTCGCGAAGCCGGCACGAGTTCTGCAGAGCTATCCCGGCTCGTGATAGTGCAGCGCCTCCCAGAAGCCAATCCAGATATCGAGCAGACCAAGGCCGCTGCAAATGCCGCGAACGAAACCGTTGTCCACCACGCTACGGAGCGAAGGGAACGACATCAGCAGGTAATTGTCGGTCCATCCCGGGGTCCACGGCAGAATGATGAGCAGCACACCCGCCACCGCGCTGATCAATACGAAGAGAAACACCGAAATGCGATGCAGCCATAGCTGGGTCCTGGTGGGGTGCCTGCCCGCGTCGGGCGCATCCAGAAGACCGGCGGGCGTGTCACCGGGCCGAGGAGCGGGATCAGGAGGGGCGTCAGGCGCACGGAAGAATGCGGGATCCATCATTCGCGGCAGCTCCCGCGCGGAGAGAAAGACCAGGCAGCGAGGAGCCGATTCCGACCAGGACAGCAGATAAGGGGTGCAAAACCCATCCGCCTATTTTACGACTTCAGGGCCTTGATGCGCTCGGAGACGTCGCGATAATCGATATTGCTGCCGTAAACGTCCATGAAATATTTGAGGGCCGAAGCCTTGTCGCCGGAAGCTTCGTAGGCCGAAGCGAGTTCATAATTGAGCGCTGTGCGGGTTTCGTTGTCGATGCTGGGAACCTGCAGAGCCCGCTCGTACCAGCGCACCGCGGCCTCGGGCACTGCCTTTTCCAGGAAGCACTGCGCCAGCCAGGTGTAGGTCTGCATGATTTGCGGGAATGGACGCCCGCGATCGAAGGACTGGCAGGCTTTCTGCAGCTCGCCAATGGCTTCATCGAGCAAGCCCATTTCGCGGAAGGCGATGCCGAGGTTGTAGTGCGTTTCAGGATCTTCGTCGGCTGAGGCCACGTCGGCTTCGAGATCCTGCTTGAGTTCCCCGAACATTTCGGCGAGATCGACGCCCGCCTCTTCGGCGAACGGAGACGCTTTCGCCGCAGCCGCTGCAGCATGTGGCGCGGGGCGTACTGGCGCAACGCTGTGCGCGGCTGGAGAAGCGGAAGCTGCCGCACTTGCCACCATAGGCGCGGGCGTTCGCGGCGCGACTGGCGTGGGCGCAATAGCCACAGCAGCGGTCTCCGGGACGGGCGCAGGCTTCAGGAAGCCTTCTCCGAGAGAAGCTTCGATATCGGCCACGAACTTACCCAGTACTGGCGTTCCCTGGGCTGCAGCCGCCGCGCTGGCGCGTGCGGGCGCCGCGGGAAGCGGTACAGGTACCACGGGTGCGGCGACTGTTCCGGGGAGGAAGCTGTCTCCCAGCGAGGACTCGAGATCGCTGACGAATTCTTCGAGCACGCCGGGCTCGACCTGCGGTTCTGGAGCCGCCGGCACCGGTGCTGGCTTGGGAGCTACTGGCGCAGGCTTCTGTGATACTGGGGCGGGCGCCGGCTTCGGCGCGACCGGAACCGGAGCCGGTTCGGGTTCGGCCACCGCCTCGACTACCGGGATCTCTTCGATTGCAGGTGCTTCCGGAGCAGCGGCGAGAGGCACGTCCGCCGGGGTTTCTTCCACAACCTCAAACGAAGGCACATCGTCCGGGGTGAGTTCCTCAAATGCCGGTTCGGGCGCGGACGGCGCTTGCGCCTCGGCAGCCTCCATCGCGGCGGCTTCCACTTCGGCGCGAACTTCGTCCACTCTCGCTTTGTCCGTGGTGAGCGTCTGCAGCTTCGCCAGCCCAGCCATGGCCTGCTCGGGCATGCCGTGGGCCAGGTAAAAACGAATTTCGTCGATCTTCTCGGTAACTCTCGGATCATCGCCCGGCTGCGCCGCGACCGGGGTTGGCGCTGCAACCTGTGCGACCGGGGCCGGTACTTCGGCTGGAATGTCTGCGGGCTCCTCGGCTTCGACGGTGAGGGCATCGTCCCACTCAGAGGAGAGATCGATCTCCTCGGCAACTTCCGCCGTTTCGGGTGATGCGGAGGTGGATTCTTCAACCACCGCAAATTCGGGGGCAGCGGCTGGTTCTTCAGCCTTCGGCCACGCGGGCGCTGCTACCGAAGCAACTGGCGCCTCTGCCACTTCAGCCACCGGCTCCGGCGAAGCTTCTTCCACCGAGAATTCAGGGACAGCGCTCTCTTCCGCTTCCGATTCCAGCGCTGGGGCTTCAATCACAATGGGAGCGTCGTCCTCGGCCACATTTTCCGCGGGCTTGGCCGTGAGTTCTTCGTATCGGTCGGCGAGTTCGCCGTAACGCGTAGCTTCATCCGGATAGTCGGCTTCGGAATATAGGCTCTGCAACGCGCGGCAACACAGCGCGGCTTCGGTGAACCGCCCCGCGCGCGTGTGCAGGACTGCGAGGCGCTGGTTGACCCGCAGATCCTTGGGCGCGATCGGCAAAACGCCAACCAAGGGGCCGAGGGCTTTAGCCGGCATGTTGTACGAGATGAAGAGCTCGGCGTCGGTCAAAGCGGCGCGCACCGCCAACGAAACTTCGTCAGAATAATGCTGGTGCAGCGCGGGTGCAGTGGTCTCCAGATCATCGAGCAGGACGATGGCTTCTTCGGGACTGATCAGTTTGGTCCCGGAGGTGCCGCCGAGCTGCCCGACCACCTGCTGATAATTCTGCATGTGGAGAGCGTTCTGCGGTTCGATCTGCGCCAGCTGTTGATAAAGATCGCGGGAGCGCGGGAGATCTCCGGACTGCACGCTGGCATGCGCCAGCAGTTCCATCACTTCGCTGACGTGGCTGGTGTCGCCGGATTTCTGGAAAAGATCCAGCAGCTTCTGCAGCGAGTCGGGATTGTCCCGCACATGCCCGATGATGGCGTGCAGGCTCTCCAGAACCTTGCCGGAATTTTCCGACAGCAGCCGGTCGGCATGCTGGTCAAAGACCAGCAGCGCGTTCTCGTACTGCCCAGCTTGCATCAGAGCGTCGGCGAAGCTGGCAATGGCGTTCAGATCGTTGTGAACGTTGAGCAGCTTGCTGGCAACGGCGCCTGCTTCGGAGAGTTGTCCCGTCTGGAAGTAGGCCTTGAGCAGGTCGCGCAATGCATCCGCATTGGAGTCGACGTCGGGAACTTTCTTCAGCGTAGTGATCGCGGCGGCGGCGTCCCCGGACTCGATCAGGTTTTTTCCTTGCATCAGCAGCGCATAGCTGTTGTTCGGATCCAGCTTCAACATGCGCTGCAAAACTTCATCCGCCTCGTTCAGGGAGCCTTTTGCGCGCAGGGTCTCGGCGGCGGCGGTGAAGATCTGCCAGGCTTCGTTCTTTTTGTTCAGGCGAACGTAAACTTCGGCCAGCCGGATCCGCATGGTGCTGTTTTCCGGATCCATCTCCAGAATCTTCTGGAAGATTCGCACCGCATTGTCGAGTTCGTTGGCCTTTAGGAATTCTTCTGCGACCTGCAAATACTGCGCACGGGCGTCGTTGAACAGGCCTTGCTGGCTGTAGAGTTCGGCCAGCTTCAGCAGGCTCTCAAGAGAAGACTTGAGCTTGCAAATCTTCTTGTACATGGCGATGGCCTTGACCGTGAAGCCCTGGCCGGCATAGGCATCGCCAACAGATTTAAAACACTCGACCGCTTTGTCGGTCTCGCCCAGACGCGAGTAGAGATCGCCAACGGTATTGTTGACCGTCAGGTCCTTGGCATCATTCTTGAGGACTTTCTCGTACTCGGAGATGGCGTTCTGCAGTTTGCCCTGCTGGACATACTTCTCCGCACTGGCCAACACCTTTTGCTTATTGAAGCCGAACAATGCCATAAGAGCGTCGAACTCCAGACCCTGGTCTTCGCCAAAAACGTTTGACACAGAACCGGATGCCAGTCGAGGAAAACTGCTCCGGAGTACAGGCCGCGAGGGTCATCCCCAATATCGGCAGATGGCCGACCGGACAAGGCCAATTGTACGTCCGGACCGTGGGGAAGGGATGGTTACCAAGGGTTACCAGAAGGGAGTGTACCGAAGGTGCCGGAGGTGGGCCTCGGCCTCTCGATCGTCTCGCGGAGTTCTCAACCACCTGCTAGGGTTCCGAAAGCATCGTGCGGAGGTTATCCTCCACATTCTGTTTGTCCACCATGCCGTTGTAAACCGCAGCGACCCGTCCCTGGCGATCGATCAGGAAGGTATCCGGCATGTTTTCGATGCCATACGCCTTGGACACGGCATCGTTGCCGAGAATGATCTGATACGGCACGTGGGCGGTCTTGATGAAGGGAGTTATCGCTTTCCAGCCCTCGGAATCCAGCGAAACTCCGACCACCGTGAGACCTTGGCCGGCGTACTTGTGCGAGAACTCCGCGAACCAGGGAATTTCCAGCTTGCATCCGTGACACCATGTGGCCCAGAAATCAAGCAGGACCACTTTGCCGCGATAGTTTCTTAGCGTCATCGTTCTTCCGGTGCTGTCTGGAAGAGTAAATTCGGGTGCAGGTTTGCGCTCGGCTGTGGGCCGCAGAGCGGCGGGCGCTCCGGCTGGTTCAGAAGCCATCAACATGCCTGCCGCGAGCAGAGCCGAGGTCGCAAGAATCCGCACTGCATGAACCTGCATGATTTCCTCCTGATGCGTTTGGCTATGCTCTAGCCCTTCTCATTCCGCGCTGCGTGATCGCGTGTGCGATTAAGAAGACGATGGGCCAAAATTCGAGCGGGCGCAGATATTGGAGGGCGCGTATCCCGGCCCAAATGCCGACAGGTGCGCTGATATGGAAGATGTGCATCGCCATAAAAAACCAGAGGCCAACCTCAGGGATGCACACCACGGCCAGAGTTGCGATGGCTGTCGCCCAGATACCTGCACTAACGACTCGCCTGAGTTTCCCCATGCCCATTGCTATCTGATATCCCCAGAGCGCGGGAATCGCGACCAGGAGTATCTGCACGATGACCGGAAGTACGACGCGATAAAAACTTACGGCGAAAACTGCGGCGTTAGAATCCGGGACATGAAGGTCCGCAAAGAGTCTGCGATGAAGAAATGCAGAGTAGCTTGGCGCTCCGACGATTTCTCCAAAGAAAAGAATGAGGCACAACAGAATGCTATTGAGTGCACTCATCGCGCGAGAAAGCGAGCCGAGCACGAATCCGCCCGTCCATGACAAACACGCAAGTGTCAGGTATGAAATGAAGACCGAGACCGCCGTTTCCGCGAACAAGTGCCAAAACCCGGGGTTCTGTGTCAGAGCCGCATCCCAGTTGCTGGCGTACATCCACAAGTAAACGGCGCTCCCGTCCGATGTCTGCCGAGACAGGATCGAGAGCAACATTCCCAGGGGCAGGGTCAGACCAAAAAGAATAAGCCAAGGACGCCATCCCATCCACAGGCGCGCCTGCCTGCGAATGACCACATCAAGCACATCCAGAAGCGCACCGGGCCCGTTCTGGCAGGATTCCACCACGTCTCCGAGCACGGCCTCTTGCTCGTCCTGCTCAAGTAACCGAGAGACGGGTTCCACGACCCACCACCAGAATCGGTTCATAACTCATTCCGTCCGGGGACTGCCCACGAAACACCGCGACTCACGCGGGTCACGGTGGCATAGAACTCGCTGGCGGCCTGCACTCCTTTGCCAGTGACTCGCACCATGCGCTTCGGTCGGCCTCCACGTTGAGGAGTAGGATCTCCCATCGCGGTCTTGATCAGACCTTTGTTTTCGAGGCGATCGAGAGTCGTGTAAAGCGCTCCGATCGAGCAGCGCCGCTTGCTTGCAGTTTCGATCTCCTGCCGAATTGCCGCTCCGTAGGCGTTCTCCTGAAGCCGAACTGCAGCGCTGAGAATCAGGTATTCAAATTCACCGAGCATGATTAGTACTACATTGTGATGTTTAGTGGAGCGCATGTCAACGGGCGGCGGCAAGTTTTTCAAGAAAATACTTGACACGAAAACTACAAGAGTAGTAGTAATGCATACATCGGTAGGAGGCGAGCATGTCCGAACCTAAGCTGGCAAAACTCGAACTCAAAATAATGGAGACTCTCTGGGCGCGCGGACAGGCTTCGATTCGGGAGATCCAGGAAGCTTTCCCTGAAGACGACCGGCCCGCGTACACCACCGTGCAGACGACCGTCTACCGGTTGGAAGCGAAGAAGGCGTTGCGCCGGGTGAAGAAGGTCGGCAACTTCCATATTTTCGAAGCTGCTGTGTCTCGCAATGCCGCGCAGCGTAGATTGATCGACGATCTGCTCGGCTTATTCGGCGGACGCACGCAGCCCGTCATGGCCCACCTCATCGAATCCGGCAAGCTCACGCTGGCTGATGTGAAAGAAGCCGAAAAGATGCTGCGCCGCTTGCAGAGAAAGGACGACTCGCGATGATCCCGAATACTTTCTCTTCGTTGTGGAAGACACTCGCACCAGCGCTCGGTGATCACCTGTGGCAATCGACGCTGGTGGCCCTCGTGGCCGCGCTGCTGACGCTGGCGCTTCGCAAGAACCACGCGCGGGCTCGCTACTGGCTGTGGCTGGCGGCGTCGCTCAAATTCCTGGTTCCTTTCTCGTGGTTCGTCGCTCTCGGGAATCACTTGGCATGGCGCAGCCCTGTCACCGCCACGACCACTGCTCTTTACTACACGGTGGAAGAGATCAGCCGGCCCTTCACGCAATCGATGATGGCTCCCGCGAAAGGGGCGCTGCCTTCGGCCAGTTCGACTCACTTGCTCCCGCTGGTTCTGATTGCGATTTGGCTGGGCGGATTTCTCGCGGTGCTCTGCGGATGGTGTGTTCGTTGGCGCCGAATCTCCGCCGAGGTGCACAGGGCAACCCTGCTGGTACAAGGCCGTGAATTCGATGCCCTGCTGCGAATGCAGCCGGACGCGGGAATCACCAGGCCCGCCGAGTTGCGGCTTTCGCAGTCGACTCTGGAGCCGGGTAGTTTCGGAATCGTGCGCCCGGTGCTGCTCTGGCCGGAAGGAATTTCCCAGCGATTGGATGATTCGCAATTGCAAGCGGTGATCGCACACGAGTTATGGCACGTGCGCCGCCGCGACAACCTGGCGGCTGTGTTCCACATGCTGGTCGAAGCGATTTTCTGGTTCCACCCCCTGGTCTGGTGGGTAGGCACTCGCCTGATGGACGAACGCGAGCGGGCCTGTGACGAAGAAGTTCTGGCGTCCGGCAGCGAGCGCCAGATCTATGCCGAAAGCATTTTGAAAGTTTGTGAATTTTGTGTGGGGTCTCCGCTGGCGTGTGTCTCAGGAGTGACAGGAGCGGATCTCAAAAAAAGGATGGTTCATATTATGTCGGAGCACGTCGTACGCAGATTGGATTTCACCCGCAGACTATTGCTCAGCGCGGTCGCAGTGGCAGTCATCGCCGCTCCCATCGCGTTCGGGTTATTGCATGCAACACCCAGCCGGGCGCAGTCGCAGGATGAAAGCGCCGCCGCAAATTCGAGTGCAGCCGTGTCCGCAACCATTAGGCCTAGTGAACTGAATACGCCGACTTATGCCGGGAGCAAGACTCACATGATCAGGATGATGATTGGGCCCGGCAAATTCGACGCGCGTAACGTTACCCTGCGGGCGCTTATACAGGAGGCCTACCAAGTCCAGGCGAATCAAGTGATCGGGGGACCGGACTGGCTCGATACAGCCGCATTCGACGTCAACGTGAAAACCGGAAACTCGAACGCAAGCGATGCGCATCCGGGAAAGCTGATGGCGGAACATGTGGCTCTGATCCGGAGCATGCTGCAGGCCCTCTTGGCGGACCGGGCGAAGCTTGCACTACACCCTGCGACCAAGGATCTGGAGACATATTCGTTGATGGTCGCCGACAATGGCCCGAAACTGCAGCCGGCACCTGCCGGAGAATCGGACGAACCCAAGGAGCAGGGAGCGATGCACATGGGACGGCAACAAATGCGTATGCAGATCGGCGGGAATCAGGTGTACGGCATCGGAGCGCAGAGTACTCCGCTCGACGATTTTGCGCAGCAGCTCTCGCGGCAACTGGGGACCCCAGTCATCAACAAGACAGGTTTGCACGGTCGTTACGATTTCAATCTGCATTGGAACGACGGCAAGGGAAGCTCGAATGAGAGTGAGCCTTCGCTCATGGATGCGGTGCAGGAGCAGCTTGGGCTGAAACTGGAGCCGCAGAAAGCACCGACGCAGGTTCTGATAATCGATCACATCCAAAACCCGGCGGAGACTCAGGCGCGCGACTAAAACCCGGCTATTTATCGCTCTGACTGCTCCGCCTTCGCGGAGCAGTTCTTTTTTCAGGGTGACGGCTGAAGGTACAAGAGTGGCGACGCCCATGGCGAATCCGGCGTTGCATCATTGAAGCCGTAGCGGGTGTTCTAATATCAATGCGCTATGGGATGGACGCGCTTCGAGGCGTATGGTTTCGCCTCACGTGGAAATATTGGCTGGGGGCAAACACAACATCTATGGCTTGGATCAAGACTGTTCCGTTGTCTGAGGCCGACGAGAAACTGAAGCAGGCAATCGCGGGTGAGAAGGCGCTCTATCCCAAAGAGTATGCCGACCCGGTGCATCCGGATCCGTCAGGCGCGTCGTCGATCGTAGGCTCGCACACGTTGATTCCGGACGCGCTCTATCACGCGTTCAGCACCTTTGGCGCGCTGATGTCCCCCGAGTTGCCGCTGGAGCGACGCCAGCACGAGATGATCGCCACCATGGTCTCGGTCACTAACCGGTGCGTGTATTGAATTGAGTCGCACGCAGAGTTTCTGCGTAGGGTGACTTTGGACAAAGAACTGGTCGAGGCGCTGGAGAAGGATTACACGACTGCCCCGATCTCGCCGCAGGATCGCCTCATGCTGGACTACGTGGTCAAAGTGACCAAGGACGCGACCAAGGTTGGCAAAGGGGATCACGAAAAGCTGCGAGCCGCCGGCTTCGATGATCGCGGCATTCTGCAGATCACGCTCATCGCGGCTTGGTTCAACTACATCAACCGCGTGGCGGATGCCTTGGGGGTGGGTCGGGAGTAGGAAAGAAGCCGCTTCGGACGTAAGATGCTCCGATGCGCAGGCTGATGGTCAAAATTCATTTGCTGATTGCCCTCATTGGGGGCGTGTTCATTGTGGTCCTCGGCCTGACGGGAAGCGTAATTGCTTTTGAACCGGAACTTGATCGCCTACTGCACTCTGATATTTCCTACGTAAAACCGGGAGGGAAAAGCCTCTCACTCGCAGAGATCGGCGGGGCGGTCTCGCGCAAATATCCAGGCGAGCCGATTGTGGCGTACCTACCCTCCCAGTCATCAGATTTTGCGACCGAAGTGATACTCTCCCGCGGCATCGTCGCGGTGAATCCATATAGCGGCGAGATTCTCGGTCTGCGGACGCGGGGGCAGAGCTTTCTGGGTTTTGTCAGGGCCCTTCACA
>QHVR01000590.1:0-519 GCA_003223595.1 Acidobacteriota bacterium | reverse complement strand
GCGGATTCGCGGTCGCAGATGGACCACGCTCTTTTGGTGGGATCTGCACAACGTGATCGGCGCGTTTTCGTTAATCCCCTTATTAGCGCTTACCGCAACCGGCATCGTCATCGGTTTCGAGAACCAGTTCGGTCATCTGCTCGATGGCCTTGGTGGAACCTCCCGGATCGATCCGGTAAGAGTGAATGTCATACAGCAGCCTGCGGTGCGCGGGCATGAGATCACTCCCGACCAAGCCCTGGCAGTGGTCAGCGCCAGCTTCCCCGCCATTGCGGTGCATCGCGTGCAAATGCCGGAATTTGGCGGCATCTATAGGGTGTCATTCGCACATAGGAGCCGCTTCAACATAGGCGGAGGCGATTCCGTTGCCATCGATCCCTATTCTGCCGAAATCGTCGCGGAAAATCTCTCCAGGAACTCCTCACTGCGCGAGCGTTTCCTGATCGTGAACGGGGCGATCCACACCGGGAGCATTCTGGGGACCACGACTAAGATCGTCGCCGCCGCCGCCTGCCTTAC
>QHVR01000353.1 GCA_003223595.1 Acidobacteriota bacterium | reverse complement strand
GGTCGCTTCCCACACGCGGGAAACTGCCTTCCTGGCCGCCGTAAAAGTAATGGTGATGATAATGATGGTGATAATGCTGGCTGTCGTTGGCTGAAGGACGGGGTGAAATCGGATTGGGTTCCGGCGCCAAAGCAGCGGGAGGCTTGATCAAGCCTTGCAGTTCGGGCCGTTCCCCGCCCTGGTTGTCGCCGGCAGGAATTGCTACGCCGCACATACCGCAAAATTTTGTTTGCTCGCGGTTGCGGTATCCGCAAACACTGCACACGCTTGAGGCCGGATCAACTGCAAGCTTTTGCTCAAGATCATCGGCAGCATCAGCTGCATCCGCTTCGGCCGCCAGGCGTTCTACGGCTTCTAGAGCCGCAGCCAGGGCCTCGGGGCCCGGTTTGGCACGCTTCATCTCAGGATTCAGCTTGCGCAGAAGCTGATCCACCTGATCGTTGCGGCCGGCGGCCGCAGACGGTCCTAAGTTCTTCTTCTCTTTGTCCACGAAGCTTGATCCTGGTTAACAGGAATTGTAGCCTAGCGGCTATCGGAGGTGTTATCGAGTGGAGAACTCCACCTTGCCTTCGGTTTCGGTGGGAACGCCGTTGCAGGTGGCGGGACGGTATCTCCAGGTCCTGACGGTCTGCAGCACACGGCGGTCGCCAGCCAGACCCGCGCTTTCCAGAATCAACGGACTGTGAACCCGACCATCGATCCCGATAATGAAGCTCACCTTCACCTTGTGACCAAAAGCCGAGGTGGTAAAAAGCGGATCAGGTGTGGTCAGCGCATCAGGCGGCTGGACATCTCCGCAGCTTGGCCGTGAACTGATGTGCCGGACATCCACGAACTGCGCCGCCCGAACCAGACTCCTGGTGAACCGCCGCTCGCGAGTTTGCAGTGCCCCGGCGGCCGGGCTCTTGTCCGGAGTGCTCACGGCAAGTGACAACGACGAGATTAAACAAAGCAAAATCGCAGGCCAGAGGCGACACATGAAAATTCCAACTTCCGAAAGAGGGTCTACTCCGATGAAGTTGCTGGCACATTTCGTACCATCCGGCGAAGGGGAGACAACCTCCATTCTCAACCAGTTGCAGCCGCAGCGTTGGCTCCCATGCGCCCCTTTTGTGAAACGGATTGCATTCCGGGGATCTATTTGCTCCCTCATGGAAACGGAATACAGACGCCTCACCGCACATTCAGGCGACGCCAACCCCATCCCTGATCAAGACCCTGCCTGCCCGCGACGAACGGTAATTAGCGTCACTTCGGGCGGACAGTTCAGCCGCACTGGAAGGTTAATCGTACCGAGCCCAACGTTCGTGTAAAGCGACAGCTCACGGATGCTGTACATCCCATTTATATATTTTCTGCCCAGGGGAGGGAGGTATAAAGGAGGCAACAGCGGCAATCGGATTTGCCCACCGTGCGAGTGTCCAGATACCTGGAGATCGACGGGGTAGCGCGCTACGTAATCGGCGTAATCCGGTTCGTGCGCCATCAAGATTACGGCTTCGTCGGGCGGAACAGGCTGCAAAGCTGAATGCAGATCCGCGGAACTTTCGAGCACATCCGCAACGCCAGCGAGCCAGAAACGGCCGCCGTTGTGCTCAATCGGGGCCGCCGCATTGGAAAGCACTGTTACGCCGGCGCCTTGCAGGGCAGCCGTTACCTGGGCCGCACCCGCGGCGGCATCGTGGTTGCCCATGACGGCCCACAGCCCGTGAACTGCTTGCACCTTTTGCAACAATTGCGCACAGGCCTCGGCATTTGCCAGCCCTCGTGATCGATTCCCGAAGAAAGGTGAGGTCACAAAATCACCAGTCAGCAGCACCAGATCAGGTCGAGCCTGGTTGACCATTTCAACCGCAGATTGGATGGGGTGAATGGAAAAAATCGGATCGTAATGAAAGTCGCTAAGCAGCGCGATATTAAAGCCATCCATCCGGGCGGGCCAGCGTTTCAGGTAGATTTCCTTGCGGACGATAATGGGGCGCATCGGCTCGACGAGGACTGCATCAGCAGCGACGGCAATGGCACCCGCACCCACCGCCAGGCCTAAGAATTTTCGGCGGTTGAATCGCCGAGGGGACAAACGTTCCTGAGATTCAGATTGCCGAAGAACTCCCACGTTTCAGGATACCCGAAGGCGAGTGCCGATCAGATCACGGCAACTGAATCCCTCGCTAAAAACTGAAGGCAGCTTGCAAGTCGATACGCCGGACTGCGCCGCCGGTGGAAAACGGCCCGCCCTGCAACGAGTTTGGCCGGTCGAAAAATCCGGAGCCGAGAACGCCACTGGGATTGCCCAGATTTA
>QHVR01000352.1 GCA_003223595.1 Acidobacteriota bacterium | reverse complement strand
TCTCGTAAGGGCAGGGGCGGCCTTCCAGGTGGTCCTCAAATTCTTTTCTGAATTTCTTTACGAAGGCGATCGTGGGCATCGCCGCGGCGTCGCCCAGCGGACAGAAGGTGCGGCCCAGCATGTTCTCTGCAAGGTACTGCATGTTATCGATATCTTTTCTGACTCCGCCGCCGTTGTGGAAACGAATCAGCGTCTTCTTCAGCCAGTCCGTGCCTTCGCGGCAGGGAATGCACCATCCGCAACTCTCATGCTGGTAGAACTTCATGGTGCGCAGGGCAAATTTCACAATGCACTGGGCATCGTCGACCACTACCACACCGCCGGAGCCCAGCATGGAGCCAGCTTTCATCAGCGTGTCGAAATCCATGGCTACATCGATTTCATCCGCGGTCAGGCAGGGGCACGAGGATCCGCCGGGAACAACTGCTTTCAAGTTGCGTCCATTCGGGATTCCCCCGCCGACGTCGTAGATCATCTTTTTCAAGTTGTAGCCCATGGGCAATTCGTAGACGCCCGGCTTGGCGATATTGCCGCTCAAGCAAAACAGGCGCGTGCCACCGTTCTTGGGCGTGCCCAGCTTGGCGTACCACTCGGCGCCGCCAAGAATAATGTGCGGGACGTTCGCCAGCGTTTCCGCATTGTTAATCACTGTCGGACCGCCCCAGAGCCCCACCACCGCAGGAAAAGGAGGACGAATGCGCGGGACCCCACGCTTGCCTTCGAGCGACTCCATCAGCGCAGATTCTTCGCCGACCTCGTAGGCTCCGGCGCCGCCGTGCCAGAACACATCGAAGTCGCGTCCGCTGCCGAAGATGTTCTTGCCCAGAAATCCCTTCGCGTAGGCGTCTTTGATCGCCTTCTGCATGATGTTCGACAGATAGCGATACTCGCCGCGGATGTAGATGTATCCGCTTTTCGATCCCACGGCCAAGCCTGCGATCATCACGCCCTCAATTACCGAGTGGGGATCATGCTCGAAGATAAGGCGGTCTTTGCAGGTGCCGGGCTCGCTCTCGTCGCCGTTGCAGAGAACATATTTGGGCTTTGCGGATTGCTTGGGCACAAATGACCACTTCATCCCGGTGGAGAACCCTGCGCCGCCGCGCCCGCGAAGTCCGGAGTTCTTGACCTCGTTGATGATCGCGTCCGGCTCCATCCCGAGCGCCTTCTGCACGGCCTTGTAGCCGTCGAGTTCGAGGTACCGATTAATGTCAGTCGCACCCTGGCCGAAGCGCCGGGAGACGACTCTTACCTCGTCGGGATGGGAGACCAGATCAGCCATTTTGTAATTTTGTAATCGGGTAATTTTGTAATCTAAAACTCTCGCGAGCCTCGTATTTTCAATTACCAAATTACCCGATTACCAAATTACAAAATCTACTGCGTTGCCTTCTTCTTGTACTCGTCCAAAACTCTGTCCATTTTCTCCGGGGTGAGGTTTTCGTGGAAATCGTAGTTCACCTGGGCGGCTGGGGCCCAGCTGCAGGCTCCGATGCACTCAACTTCTTCCAGGGTGAACATGCCATCCGGCGTCGTCTGTTTGTTGCCGACTCCTAGTTTTTTCGCGCAATGATGCAGGATCTCTTCTCCGCCGCGAACCATGCAGCTGATGTTGGTGCAGACCTGCACGTTAAACTTTCCGCGCGGCTTGGTGGTCAGCATGGAGTAGTAGCTGATCACGTTGCGGACTTCGAGATCGGTGAGGTCGAGGCGCGCCGCGATTTCGGCGATCACTTCATCGGAGAGAAATCCGACCTCATCCTGCGCGTACAGCAGCGTGGGCACGAGCGCGGAGCGTTTGGTCGGATAGTGCGGGACCATCTCGGCGAAGCGCGATTCGAATTCTTCAGAAAAACGCATGATCAATGAATGTTGTAATTTTGTGATCAGGTAATTTCGTAATCTGCAAATCCGCTGGCTTCAAATTGCAAAATTACCCGATTACCAAATTGCAAAATTCCTACCGGTCAATCTCTCCCAGCACGATATCAATCGATCCAATCGCCGCCACAACGTCGGCCAGCAGCTTGCCTTGGCACATGATCGGGAGGGTCTGCAGGTTCGCAAAGCAGGCTCCTCGCATGTGCACTCGATAAGGCTTGCTGGTACCGTCGCTGACCACGTAGTACCCCATTTCTCCGCGGGGCGATTCCACTGCCTGATAGACCTCACCCGCTGGTACCGCAAAGCCTTCCGTAATGATCTTAAAGTGATAGATGAGGGATTCCATCTGGGTCTTCATCTTCTCGCGATCGGGAAGCACGATCCCGGGGGCGTCAGCTTTTACCGGGCCTTCCGGCATCCCATCCAGCGCCTGCCGTACGATGCCGATCGACTCCCGTAATTCCTGCACGCGGCACATGTAACGCGCGTAGACATCGCCGTCCTGCGAGACGGGCACTCGAAATTGGAATTTCTCGTAGCTCGAGTACGGCATATCGCGGCGGAGATCGAAATCCACACCGCTGCCGCGCAAGGTGGGGCCGCTGCCGCCCAGAGCTAGACAGTCGTCGGCGCTGATCCTGGCGACTCCCTTGGTGCGCATCATCCAGATTGGATTGGAGGTCAGCAGGTTCTCGTACTCGTCCACCCGCTCAGGGAAGTAGCCCGCAAAGTGCCGCGCACGGTCGAAGAAGCCCAAAGGGGGTTCTAACGCGAGTCCCCCGATACGGAAGTACGAGGTCATCATGCGCTGTCCGCTGACCATCTCGAAAAGCTTCAGGATCTCTTCGCGCTCGCGGAAGCAATACAGGAAGACCGTCATCGCGCCAATGTCCAGGGCGTGTGTGCCCAGCCAGACCAGGTGCGAGTTGATGCGGGTGAGTTCGTTCATCAGCACGCGCATCCATTGCGCCTTCGGCGGAATCTCCAGCCCAAGCAACTTCTCCACTGCCAGGCAGTAACAAAGATTGTTGGTTAGCGGGCAGAGGTAATCGATGCGGTCAGTGAGCGGCACGACCTGTTGGTAGAACTTGGCTTCGCAGGTCTTCTCGATGCCGGTATGCAGGTACCCGATGTCGGGCATCATCCGCACGACGGTCTCGCCGTCAATTTCCAGCAATACGCGGAGCACTCCGTGGGTCGACGGATGCTGCGGGCCCATGTTCAGGATCATCGTGCGATCCTGGCCGGGCTCTAGAACTGGTGTGGGTGCAAGGTGAGCCATCTAGCGGTAACCCTCCACCGGATAATCTTTGCGGAGAGGGTGCCCTTCCCAATCTTCGGGCATGAGGATACGCCTTAGATACGGATGGCCTGTGAAACGGATGCCGAACAGATCGAATACTTCGCGCTCGAAATAATTTGCCCCAGGCCAGATGGAGGTAATCGACTCCACGGCGGGGCTAGAGCTGTTCAACTTAACCTTTAAGCGTACCCGCTCTTTGTTAGGAATCGAAAGTAGATGGTAGACGAGCTCAAATCGCGGCTCCGAAGGGTACCAATCCACGCAGGTCAGGTCGGAGAAGGCGTTGAACGGGCAAGCCGGATCTTCTTTCAACAGCACGCAAGCTTCGCGGATGGCAGATCGCTCTACATAGATCGTCATCTCGTCGCGATCGAACTTGACACCTTCGACAACTTGCGGATTCCAGGCAAGCAACCGCGCGATCGCGGGGTGATTCTTGAGTTGTTCCACATCGGTGATGGGAGGAGGCAGGGGCATTAGCGTCGTTCGCCTCCGGTCAGGGCCGGACGGGGTGCGGTCTCACCCCAATCGAGCACGCCCTTTTTCCAAACGTAGAAGAAGCCCACCAGGAAAATTCCGATGTACACCAGCATTTCCCACAGCCCGAAGCGTTTGAGGTCACGAAGGATGATGGCCCACGGATAGATGAAGACCGCCTCAACATCGAACAGAATGAACAGCATGGCGACGAGGTAGAACTTCACGGAGAAGCGCTGCCGGGCATCGCCGACCGGAACCATGCCCGATTCATAGGGCATTAGCTTGGCGCGGCTCGGCCTACGTACCCCAATGAGCCAGGAAAGAGAGATAATCGCGACCGCAATACCGCCCGCCATGATGATATGGATAAGAAACGGGAGGTAGCGTGCGAAGTAATTGTCTGGCATAGGAAGAGGTATATATAATTCGCGCCAAGAGATTGCTTAAACGTTCTAGATTATGGGGTTACACTCGCGAGTGTCAAGCGACGGCACGCACATTCTTCGGA
>QHVR01000351.1 GCA_003223595.1 Acidobacteriota bacterium | reverse complement strand
CGATGCTCCGCCGAGTGCTGCCAGTGTCGCAGCATACCCAACCGTCGGATAGGCAGTGATGTAGCTGACCATGGCTGTATTGATGGTACGAACCGAGCTGGCCGCAGCGGACTCGTTGGCCGCCATACGGGCGCGCAGCAAGTTCGGAATCGCGATCGCGGCAATGATCAGGATGATCGCCACCACGATCAGCAATTCGATAAGTGAAAAACCTTTTTGTTTCCGCATCTCTAGTCTCCCCTTTGTTTCCTGAGACCTTTCTGGTCTCAGGTGACCCATCTCAGGTGACCCAATCGTGACTTCATATTGCATGTGCTGATCCAAACCCGCGACTTGCCTTTGTTACCGTCGCGCAGCCGGGAAAACGCTTTAGTTTCAACAGAATTCTCCAGCGGTGCTCTGTTCCCGGAGGTTTTTCTGCGCGCCTCGGCCAGACGGCTGGCAAAATACAGCGAGCCAATGACAATTCACGTCACTATTTGGGAATGCTCAGATTGGGAATGCTCAGATTGGGAATGCTCAGAATCCGCTCTGGAAGTGCGGAGGATAAACAAGATTAGAACAAGCAACAGCGCAGTGGGACGGCACTCCTTCCCTCCGGGGTCCCCACTTTCTACAGAAGACGAACTAGATGAAGACGAACCTATTGGTTCAGTGGCGGAAAAGCCTCGCAACCTGCGCCACTGGTCACGGTGCTCCCGGCCGGGTCGGCGCGGATCACAGCGTCTTCCACCGAGCAGAAACTGCGGATGCCTGTCTGATTGACAGAAACTGGATGCCCTTCGGCGTAGTAGGCAATATTCACATTGCCGCTTCCCCCGGTGGTCCCGGCTGCATTGAATATGTAGCCGCTCTTGGGGGTCGTATTCGCCTGGCTCAACACGCTGTTGATCAGACAAGCGGATGTCTGGCTTGGATGGCAAGGACTAGCTGTGCTACCCAGCGAGACCAAATCGGGTGCAAATCCTACAGTCGGGTAGGCGGACGCATAGCTTATCTCCGCTGTTTGGATGGCACGAATGGAGCCCACGGCCGAAGACTCATTGGCTGACATCTTCGCCCGCAGCAGGTTCGGGATGGCAATGGCCGCAATGATCAAAATGATGGCCACTACGATCAGCAGTTCGATGAGTGAAAAGCCTACTTGTTTGCGCATTTTTGAGGTAGTCATTAGGTTGCTGATTGACCCTGCCGGCTGCACGCCGCAAGGTTGATGTTCCCCTCTTGAAAAAGAACGGCGGCCAGCTTCATTCTTGCGTGAGCTTTTCCCGCACGCGGATCAGAATTCATGCTGATTACGCTTCAGGCAGCCACCGCAAATTCCCTGGCACGGAGATAGAGACAAAGTAGGGAGGACTAGCCCTGCAGCCGAGGTCCAACACCGACGAGTATAGTCCTTTTTGGCGGCGCTTGCGTTTGTGGAAGATCAACATTGGAATCGAGGCGTTCGCGTTTTCATGAACACGGACGTGGGAACGGATCTCCGACTGTCCTGGCCGAAAACCACCAGTTTTGGTTGAGGTCGGCCAATTCTGCGGGTTGCTTGTCAGGGCCAATTCCGCTCTTGCCGTAAGTCCTTCAAAATGCGTTCTTTTGACGGCCACTCGCAAGCCCTATTTGGCATGGCACTTGCCTCTACCCTTGCAGGGAATTTGCATGCGGACTTATACAGGCAGGCTCGCTTCGAGAGGTGGGGCCATGAAGAAACTTTGGGCAGGAAAGCTCGCAATTTTAGTACTGGCGTTTTCGGGTGCGCTGTCGTTGAGCGGCTGGGCGCAAAGCACGGACGATGGGTCCGGTCCGACGGAGCAGCCAAGCGCTCCTATGGAGGTTGGTCAAGACCAGCAACCCGCGGATTCGGGAGTGGACGCGCAGGCAGATGTCGATTCCGCCAACGCGCAACCCCCCGACGCGCAGCCTAGCGAGGCTCAACCCACCGAAGCTCAACCCGGCGGCCCGACCGGCGAAGCGCCCGCTCAAACTGATCAGGGAGTGGCTCGCATCAGCTTGATGCATGGAGATGTTTCCACCCAGCGCGGCGATTCCGGCGATTGGTCGGCCGCAACGCTCAACCAGCCCGTGATGACCGGGGACAAAGTTTCGACCGCCGAGGGTGGGCGCGCCGAAGTACAACTCGATTTCGCTAACACCCTTCGCTTGGGCCCGAATTCCACGGCAAATATCGCGAATCTTACTCACAAGAATATTCAAATTCAGCTCAGCCAGGGCATTCTCAATTACTCCGTTTCCAAGGATAGTGAGGCGGAACCGGAAATCGACACGCCTAACGTCTCGGTTCATCCTTCGCACCATGATGATGTGTTCCGCATTGAAGTGCGTCCGGATGGCGACACGGTCGTGATCGTGCGCAAAGGCGAGGCGCAGATTGCAACTCCGCAGGGCAGCACCGAAGTCCGAGCTGGAGACATGGCGACGATTCGCGGCGACGCCAATGAGGCACAGTACAAGATCGCGTCTGCTCCGGATCGCGATGAATGGGATCAATGGAATAGTGATCGGGACCATCTGATTCAGGATGCCAATTCGTGGCGCCATACGAACCGGCGCTACACGGGCACCCATGATCTGGATGCATACGGCCGGTGGGAAAAGGTGCAGGACTACGGCGACGTTTGGGTTCCGAACGAGCCGGATGGCTGGGTTCCTTATCGGGATGGCAACTGGGTTTGGGAGGCTTCCTACGGTTGGACTTGGGTTGGATACGAGCCTTGGGGTTGGGCGCCTTATCACTATGGACGCTGGTTCCCCTATGGCGCATCCTGGGCGTGGTGGCCGGGTCCGGTGTGGGCTGGCTATAACCCGCTGTGGGCGCCGGCGTACGTATCATTCTGGGGCTGGGGCGGCGGTTTTGGGTTTAACGTCGGCTTTGGTGGCTGGGGCGGCTTCGGCTGGCTCCCGCTCGGACCGTGTGACTGGTTCCATCCGTGGTGGGGCGGATACGGCGGACGCTTTGGCGTCGTGAACGTC
>QHVR01000350.1 GCA_003223595.1 Acidobacteriota bacterium | reverse complement strand
GGTCTTGCCCAGGATCTCTTCCTCGTTGAAATTGATCCGCAGCTTGCGCGCTGTGCCAAACCGTACCGCGCCTGCCATGCCATCGGAAAGATCGGGAATCACTGGAGCGATGTCCAGCTGCCGCTTCACGCGCGGCTGGAAATTTGCGACTTCTTCGGGGTTCGTCGGATGCTGCAGGTAATAGAGCGTCCCGCCATTGGCGATTGCCGAAACCATCGCACCCAATTGCAGAGGCGTCATCGAAACGCCTTCTCCGAACGAGCACATCTTGCCAACGCCACCCAGCTTTTCCGGAATCGCCTGGTCAGGATACGCACCCACCTGCTCCCCGGCGATGTTGTAGCCCGCCAGTTCGCCCAGCCCGTACTGGTGGGCGTAGTACGCTACTTTTTCAAATCCAAGTTTGCGGCCCAGTTCTTCGAAATAAGCATTGTTGGAGTGGGCCAGCGCCGTGGTCAGATTCATGCGATAGCGTCCGCCCAATGAAACCGGCGTCTCTTTCGAGATCAGGCCTTCGCTCAACGCGGCCAGCGCTACCGAAAGCTTGATCGTGGAGCAAGGTTGCGCCCCGCTCGACAGCGCCAGCTTCTGGTTCACCATCGCCAGAACGCGTCCGCTGGTAGGTTCGATCGCCACCACCGTGCCATTCATGTTTCCCAGCGCATCGATCGCGGCCTGCCGCACCGTCGGATCTTCCCCGGCCGTGACGTCGCCGTCAGTAAGATCCTCGGCAAACGAACTCATGTGGAAGCGCTCGTAAGAGTGATGACGGCGCGTTCTCAGCGAGGCGCGGCGAACGTTGGCACTCCGGCTCCGCGCCAACCGATGCATCCGGTGCCGGGTGCGCGAACTCTCACTGACTTTCTTCTGGGATTTCGATTTGGAGGGAGCGTTGGTGTTGATATGCGCGGCAAAACTCATCCCTACCAGGGCCAGAGAGGCGCACAGCGTAAGAACCAGACGAAGTAGGCTCGTTCCCTTAAACATCTTGATGATTTCACTCCCAGGATCTATGTAGTTCGATGCAACTGAAGTGCCAGCCACTGGTAATCCCGGTATTTCAGCAACTCTGTTGATCTTAGGGGACTTACCAGTTTCCAGCAACGTTAAAGTTCACATCGGCAAAAGCCGCTGTCTTCTTCTAACCTGAGGCAAAACAGCAACATACAACGACATTACCTCGGTTGGGGTCTTTCCGTAACCCATTACCCGGTTACTGGAAAGGCACTTCCCCGCTGTGCAAAAGATTTCCTAGTGCACACACGAAGCCTAGGCGCCTGTGCTCCGCCTTTCCCATTTACATCACATCGTTGCGCTTGCGCAGAAACGCCGGTACGTCCAGGTCATTCTGCTCAAAGTTGTTCACCAGCGCGCTGCGCACTGCTTCCAGCGAGATCACGTCCGCCCCGCGATCTTGCACCGCAGGCACCGGCTCAGCCTCATAGCCACGCTCCGCAGGCTCGTCCATCTCCGCTTCCGACATGATGTGCTTGGGCGGATCGGGCATGGGCGCATCGAACGCGTCGGGGAACTCCATAGCCTCGTCATGCACGGAGGCAAAAGACGTGCGTGTTTCCACCGGGCGAGGGCGCGCGCCCGGAATCTCCCGGAAGCCGGTGGCGATCACCGTGATCTTCACTCCGTCCTTCATCTTCTCGTCTAGCACCGCGCCGAAGATGATGTTGGCCTCGTCATGGGCGGCGTTCTGAATGATGGAGCACGCCTGCTGCACTTCGGCCAATTTCAGCGATGACGATCCGGTAATGTTGATCAGAATTCCGCGAGCTCCGTCGATGGCTCCGGCTTCGAGCAGCGGAGAGGCAATCGCCCTCTGGGCAGCTTCGATCGTGCGCTTGGCTCCGCTCGCGGACGCGGTACCCATGACCGCATATCCCATGCGCGCCATAATGGTCTTCACGTCGGCAAAGTCGCGATTGATGATGCCGGGAATCGTGATGATGTCCGAAATTCCCTGCACCCCTTGCCGCAAGATGTCGTCGGCGATGCGGAACGACTCGAAGAACCCGGCGTCTTCCGCCACCGCCAGCAGCTTTTCGTTGGGGATCACGATGGTGGTGTCGACCGACTCCATCAACTCGGAGATGCCCCGATCCGCTTGCTGCATGCGGCGCTTGCCCTCAAAGGCGAAAGGCTTGGTGACAACCGCAACCGTCAGCGCCCCCATTTCGCTCGCCAGCGACGCAATAATGGGCGCGGCTCCGGTACCCGTGCCTCCACCCAAACCAGTGGTGACAAACACCATGTCAGCGCCTTCGAGCGCTTCAATAATCTTGTCGGAATCCTCCAGTGCGGCCTTGCGCCCGACTTCCGGATTCGCGCCGGCGCCCAAGCCATTGATCAGCTTCACGCCCAGCTGCAGCTTCACTGGCGCATGTGACAACCGCAGCGCCTGCAGGTCCGTGTTGGCGACGATGAATTCAATGCCTTCCATGCCGGCATCGATCATGCGATTGACTGCGTTGCCGCCGCCTCCTCCGATCCCGATCACTTTGATCTTGGCATCGTTGCGGGCCTCTTCGTTAAAGCTGATGCGAATGCGAGAATCGTTGCTCATAGTGTCCGCCTTATTCGAGATTCAGAGTTTCGAGTTTCTAGTTTCTAGTTTCATGTTTCAAGATTGACGGAGTTTCAGGTCGGACCACCCAGCCTTCCAGCATGAAACCTGAAACTCGAAACCTGAAACTTGAAACTTTGGTCTTACCGAATTTCAGCTTCGCCGGCGGTGCGAATGCGCAATTGCTGGCCCTGATAAAGATGTATATCTTTGCGCAAATTCAGGCTCCGCCAATGTGGAAGGCATCTTGGCCAGCGGCGCGGGCCAGGACAGCCGCACTGACCGCCGCAACGCCGACTCGGCCACATCGAAAATTCCCGGCAGCCGCGAGGCTCCTCCCGTGAGCACTACCCCTGCCAGGCACAGTTCGAACATCCCGCTCTGGCGCAATGATTCCCGCATCATCTCGAACAGCTCGCGAGCCCGCGGCTCCAGAATTTCGGCGACGAGGCGCTGCGGCAACAGGCGCGATGCGCGATCCCCCACAGACGGAACTTCCACTTCATTGCCCTCCGGGATCAACGTGACCACCGCACTGCCATAATTTTTCTTGATCTTCTCGGCATCCGCGAGCGGAGTACAGAGCCCCACTGAAAGGTCGCTGGTGAAATGATCTCCGCCCACCGGGATCACGCCTGTGTAAGCCACCGCTCCCTGATGAAAGACGATGAGCTCGGTGGATCCGGCGCCGATATCCGCCAGGCAGACCCCCATCTCGCGCTCGTCCGAGCGCAATACAGCATCGGCCGCAGCCAACGGCTCGAACACGGTGTCGTCGACGTGCACTCCCGCCCGATTCACGGCGGTGATCACGTTTTGCGTGGCGCTGGTCGCTGCGGTCACCATGTGCACCCGGACTTCAAGCCGCGCCGCCATCATGCCCAGTGGGTCGTGCACCCCGGCCTGATCGTCGAGGATGAATTCCTGCGGCAGAAGATGAAGGATTTCCCTATCCTGCGGCAGCGGGATGGCCCGCGCCCGCTCTACCGCCTGTTTGATCTCGTCCCGTCCGATCTCCCGCGGCCGCGTGCCCAAGCTGATCCCGCCATGGCTGTTCACGCCTTTGATATTCGATCCGCCTACTCCGATAATGGCGTGCTCGACCGCCGCTCCCGCAATATCTTCCGCCGCTTCGACCGCTTTTTGAATCGAGGCAACGGCTTTATCCAGTTCGACGATCACGCCTTTGCGCGACCCGCGCGAGTCGGCGACTCCATGCCCCCGGTAGCGCAGGCCGAACTCGGTCACCTCCGCAACCAGCGCGCAAGTTTTGGCGCTGCCTACATCAATCGCCGTCAAGAAATTTCCCTGCTGGTTC
>QHVR01000349.1 GCA_003223595.1 Acidobacteriota bacterium | reverse complement strand
CGCATGAGGATGCCTTTCTATGATTGCGGAATTGATGATGTGTTGCTTGGGTCCGGCCTGCAATAAACTTGTCTGAAACTATGTCGCCCAACCGCCCTGATCGCGACCCGTACCGTCTTGAACGTTTTCTCTCGGCGCAAGATCCAATCTATCCTCAGGTAGTCTCTGAGCTGCGCGCCGGATACAAAACTAGTCACTGGATGTGGTTCATCTTTCCCCAGATCCGAGGCTTGGGGCGCAGTCCGGTCTCGATTGAATATGCGATCTCCTCCCGCGCAGAAGCCCTGGCCTATTTGCAACACCCGCTTCTTGGACCTCGACTGAAAGAATGTACCCGGCTGGTTCTCAACGTGGAGGGCCGCTCAGCCGAAGAGATCTTTGGATCCCCGGACGACATGAAATTCAGATCATCGATGACTCTCTTCGCGCAGGTTTGGGCGGAAGATGACATCTTCTCCCGCGCACTGCAACGATACTTCGGCGGAGCACCAGACCAGCTTACGCTCGATCGCCTGTAGCTCATTTCTTATCCATCAGAGCCTCGACGCCCGGCAGTTTCTGCCCTTCCAGAAATTCCAGCGACGCTCCACCACCCGTGGAAATGTGCGTGATCTTGTCGGCCACGTTCGCGGCCTTCACCGCCGCCACGGAGTCTCCGCCGCCGACGATCGAAATCGCCCCGCCGTTGTCAGCTACCGCGTGCGCCACTTTGAAGGTGCCCTTGGAAAAACCCGGAATCTCGAACACACCCATGGGGCCATTCCAAACGATCGTGCGAGCAGTGGCGATCTCGTCGGAGAACAACTCAATCGTCTTCGGGCCGATATCGAGCGCCATCTTGTCGACGGGAATGGATTGGCCTTCGCCCACCTGCTGAATTACGGCATTAGCCTCGGGTTTCATCGCCACCACATGATCCAAAGGCAGCAGCAACTTCACATTCCGCTTCTTCGCTTCCGCCAGCAGTTCCTTGGCGAGATCGATCTTGTCGGCTTCCAGCAGCGACTTGCCGATCTCCTGGCCCTGCGCTTTGAGGAATGTGTAAGCCATGCCTCCGCCGATGATCAGCGCATTCACCTTGGTAAGAAGGTTCCGGATCACGCCAATCTTGTCGCTCACCTTCGCGCCGCCGAGAATCGCCACAAAGGGCGCCTCGGGATGTTCCAGCGCTTGGCCGAGGTATTTCAATTCCTTTTCCATGAGCAGCCCCGCGGCGCACTGCTTCATGAAGTGCGTAATGCCCTCGGTGGAAGCATGGGCGCGATGCGCCGAACCGAAGGCGTCGTTCACGTAGTACTCGGCCAGTTTGGAAAGCTGCTTGGCGAACTTGGGATCGTTGGCTTCCTCTTCGGCGTGGAATCGCAGGTTTTCCAGAAGCAAGGTCTGGCCCTTCTCTAATTGTGTGGCGACTTCTTCTGCCTCAGGACCTACGCAATCAGGGCAGAAACCTACGTTTTCACCGCGTGCCAGTTCCTTATCGAGGAGCATGCGCAGGCGTTCCGCCACAGGTTTGAGGCTCATCTTGGGATTCGGCTTTCCCTTAGGACGGCCGAGATGAGAGGCCAGAATCAGGCGCGCGCCATGGCGCAGGGCATATTCGATGGTAGGCAGAGTTTCGCGGATGCGGGTGTCGTCCATGACGCGTCCATCATCGAGGGGGACATTGAAGTCGACGCGCATGAAGATACGGTTTCCATTGAGGGGAAGATCACGAATGGACAGCTTGGACATGGCTGGAGTCCTCTTACTGGAGATAGTGATGATGTGACGCGGACGCCCTCGTCCGCGAGGCCCGGATGAATTCCGTTGCAGCGCGGGCGAAGGCGCCCGCGCCACATAGTGGTTGTTACAGACCCTTGCTGCCTATGTAGTTGATGAGGTCGCGCACGCGGCAGGAGTATCCCCACTCGTTGTCGTACCAGGAGATCACCTTCACGCAATTGCCGCCGACCACCAGCGTCATGGGAGCATCCACGATCGAAGAGCGCGGGTCTCCTTTGTAGTCGGACGACACCAGTTCGTGCTCTTCGTAGCCCAAATAGCCCTTTAGCGATCCGGACTCGGCCGCCTTTTTCAGCGCCGCATTCACTTCTTCCTTGGTCGTCTTCTTCTCGACCCAGACCACGAAGTCGACCACCGAGACGTTGGGCGTCGGCACGCGCATAGAGAATCCATCGATTTTGCCGCCGAGTTCCGGAATGACCAGCTTCAACGCCTTCGC
>QHVR01000589.1 GCA_003223595.1 Acidobacteriota bacterium | reverse complement strand
TGGTGAACTCATCCGGGCAATGAATTATGTGGACGACATGAACGCAACTCTCCGCCGCATTGCCATTTATATCCCCGGCATGGGCGCGGACGAGCGCAAGCGCCTTGCCGAAACCATGCGCGGCGCTGCCAGCGCGATCAATTCCGTCATCGCTGACCTCGAGAAGGCGGAAAAGTAGGTGCCGCAAGTCCAAACGATCGCCGTCATCGGCGCCGGCATCATGGGACGCGGTATCGCCCATGCCGCGGCCCTTGGCGGCTATCAAACGATCCTCGAGGATCTGCTGCCCAATGCGCTGCGCAAGGCCGAGACGGAGATTCGCTCCAACCTGGACAAGTCGGTGGAATTAAACAAAGTGACCGCCGCCGATGCCGACGCCGCATTCAAGCGACTCGAGTACGCGGGCTCTGTCGAAGAAGCTGCCCGCCAAGCCGATCTCGTCATTGAAGCCGTCCCCGAAGAGATGGAGTCGAAGATAGAGATCTTCACTCTGCTGGACAAAATCTGCCGCCCCACCACCATCCTCGCTTCCAACACCTCCTCCCTGAGCGTGACCGAAATCGCCAGCGTGACTTATCGCGCCAAGCGATGCATCGGAATGCATTTTTTTAATAATCCCGTGCACAAAATGAAGTTGCTGGAAGTAGTGCGCGCGCTGGAAACGGATGAAGATACGCTTAACACCGCGGTAGAAGTCGGCCGGCGCATGGGTAAGGAAGTGGTGGTCATCAAGGAATCCCCCGGCTTCATTACCAGCCGCATTAACGCCATGATCGGCAACGAAGCCTTCTATATGCTGCAGGAAGGAATCGCCAGCCCCGCCGATATCGACAAGGCGCTGAAACTCGGGCTGAACCATCCCATGGGCCCGTTCGAGTTAGTCGATCTGGTGGGACTCGACACGCGCCTCAACATTCTCGAATATCTTCACAAGTCGCTGGGAGAAAAGTATCGCCCAGCCCCGCTGCTGGTTCAGTACGTCAAGGCCGGGCGCTTGGGACGCAAATCCGGACGTAGCGTCTACGAATATCCTGAAACTCAAACGAAAATGTAGGGCTCAGCGTTTTCTCAAATCCCGCCGCCCAAAACTCAATCCAGAAAGCTGTTGAAGCTTCTCCTCCGCAACTCCCTTGCTCGCCACCAATGCGTGAAAGCTCTCGCCCATCCCCGCCGGTGTGACCAGATGTTTCAATTGCAGTGCCACCTTCGCTCGCTCCTGGGGCAAACGGCATTCCTCGAAAGCATCAGCAAACTGAGTGCTCTCGCCGATGCCCATCAGAAACTGCGATTGCGTGACCAGTTTTTCCGCCCGAAATCCCTGCTGCTCGAGCGCCGCCGCGAGCGCCGTAAAGTTCACATCCGCGGTGATGTCCTGCTCGCCCGGCGCTTCATACGGAGTGCCACTCACCGAATGCTGCCGAATCGCCTTGATTGTGCCGCGATGCCTCCCCGCAAGCTGTTCCTCTCGAGTGTAGCCATAATCCACCACCACCACGAACCCCCGCTCGAATCCAACCGCAGCGCTCATTAATTCCTGCGATTGCAGGGCCACTTCCAGCCGCTCTCCCCCCTCGGGATGCACGGAATAGCCATCCAGGTATTGCGATTCCTGCGGCGACACTGCCGCCCAACTCTCAACAAATCTTCCATCGCGAGCATCAATCCGAAGGCATCCACTGGTACTGACGACTTCCACCGGAATGGCGTCAAAAACCTCATTGGCAAACACGATGACCGGGTAATCCCCGCCTTGTTCTAGGGAGCCGAATGCCGCCTGCCCAGATTCGAATCGCCGCTTCAACGTGCCCGCGATCCGCTGCCGCAACGCCCGGGATTGCTCCACCAGTTCGTACCGCAGCGCGCGAAAGAAATCCGTAAATTTCTTCTCCGCCCAGTCCATCACGTCCTGCGCAAACAGCCCGCGCCCCGGGCCGAGTTCTTTGATCACTATGCGTTCCGGTGATCCCAAAGCTCTCCACATCTCCTCAAACTGCCGCGCCAGCAGGCGTCCAAATACCGCATGCACATCGCTCGAGGTATAGAAATCCCCCGCCTTGCCAAACTGTTCCGCCGACCGCGAGTAGTATCCGAATTGCGGATGGTATAGACACGTTTCCATGTAACGGGAGAAGGGAATGGCCCCGCGTTCGCGGATTTCTTCCTCGATCACTGCGCGCAGTCCGCTCACAGGCCTTTCCGCTGGCGATCCGAGCGATCCTGCGGAGTGCGAATAAACATCTCCACAAAATAATCGTGCAGCGCGTCATAAAGCTGCCGCTGAAAGCTCCACTCGAACTGCGGATGCTCCAGATCTCGGGGATGCAAATCGAAGTAGTAAGTATGAACTGGAATATTCTCGTCTTTGAAGCGGATGATGACCTCAACTCCCTCGCCCTTGGCCCGCGCGCTGAAGTTCAGCAGCGGGTGCTCGTATAAGCGAAGCTGCGCCAGCACGCGTTCCAGTCGGTCCGGTGAGGACATGGCAGGATTGTAAAGCACCGAAACGCGGCCGGTCAGATGGTCTAACCGGCATTGATGCGTGCACTCCCCAGAAATCATGCTGGCCAGCGCGGTAAATCAAGTTACAATGGCGCCACTGCGAGCCTTGGCAATGCGGTTCTTAGGGGACTGAGGTTCGCGCGAGACCGTCCCGTTTCGCCAACAACTTGGGGGAATCATGGCCACTATCGTCGCGCCCGCCGTGCGCACTCGTTCGCAGAAAAAGCTGATTTTTTTCATCCTCTTTGGACTCGTGACTATTTTTGTCACGTACATGAAGAATGCCCGCATCTTCGATCCGACATCGGAGATCGCGCAGCATTTCGCGCCAGTGAAGTGGTACCTGATCCCGCACGCATTCTTTGGCGCCTTGGCTATGTTGCTGGGGGTCTTTCAATTCTCCAACCGGCTGCGCGCCCGCTACCTCAAGACGCATCGCACTTTGGGTTACATCTATGTCGTGAGCGTGTTCATTGCCGCGCCGCTCGCAGTGCCCATGACTTTCCATTACGGCCCTTCGCTAACTGCAGCTTCGGGCGTGCAATCTTTCGGATGGATGTTGACCACCGCCATCGCCCTCTACTGTGTACGGCACGGCAACGTCGCCCAGCATCGTCGCTGGATGATTCGCAGCTATCCATTCGCCATGGTCTTCACGGTGTCGCGGATGATCATTCCGATCCCGCCCCTTTTCCGCCTCGGGGTGGTTGGCATCGAGACCGTGGTCTGGACAACCATCGCAATGGCCGCCATCTTGCCTAATGTTGTTTTGGAGTGGCAGGCGATCAGAGCGCGTCCCATGCGCAAGGCCGTCGCCGCCGACTAAAAAAATAATGCCCCCACGCCTCCGGGGAGGAGCGTAGGGGCACCCGGGTAACGTTTAGGCGAGGGGTCTCAATCCCGCCCAACATCTGATCAGAGATACGCAGCTGAACGATGGAAAGTTCCACGCTGGCTTTGTCCAATTAGACCCTGCGAAATCAAAAAAGGTTAGCCAGTGTTGCAACAGAAGACAGTAGACACGACACACTAGTGAGTCACGACCAAAAGCTCAATGTGACGCTGAGCCCTGACCCCCTGACTTTGAAAACCAGTCAGAATGCTGACGCTCAGTACTACCGCCGACAACTGAGAACTGACAACTGACAACTGAGAACTACTGACAACTGAGAATGCTGATTCTGTTTCGGCCGCTCGTACGCCTTCTGCATGTATTTCCGCGCTTCTTCCAGCGCCCCAAACGTATTGTCGTTGGTCTGCAGAGCCTGCCGATATTCATTCACCGCGCGCTCGCGCTGCCCGGTGATATCGAAAATCTTTCCCAGTTGAATGCGGCTCCAGACTTCCGTCCACCGCGGCTCGCCGTCGCCATTGATGGCCTCGCGATAGGCATTGGCCGACGACTGATAGTTCCTCTGCAGGAAGAAAACCTCCGCAATCCGGTAGTGGGCCAGGGAACTGTTCTTGTTCAGGTCCAATGCCTTGTTGAATTCGGTAAGCGCCGCGGAGAGATCTCCCTGCTGCTGCAACGCCTGTCCCCGAAGAATGGACGCGCGCAGCCTCACGTCGCTGGAGTTGGTCAGAACGCGATGGTCCGGATCCACCGAAATTCGCCGCGGACGCCCGAACGTTTCAATCGTGAAAGGCGAGTTCGTACCCACCACTTCAATCCGCTTGTTCTCGGTCTTTCCGTCGGTATCGATTCTGAGATCGACCGGCATGCGGAACAGGTCCAGGTCCTGCGAGATTTCTCCCGTCACCCGGAAGCCGGGGGTCTTCTCCTCTTTCGGATTCTGCGCCGCCACCGCTCCACCCAAACGATAGGTCGTGTATTTCACTTTGAATTCGGGAGCGCCCGTCGAGTCCAGCCACTGCGAGAAGAACCAGGTCAGCTGGCTGCCATAATTCTTCTCCGCAATTTCGCGGAAGTCATCGGTGGTCGCCGATTTCCCCGCGTACTGGGCGGCGAACTCCCGCATGGTCTTGTTGAACTTGTCCTCGCCCAGAACCCAGCGCAACATGTGCAGGATCATCGCGCCTTTATCCGTGACCAGCGACTGGAACTCGGTCGAAAAAATATCCAGCTTGCTCGCGCTGGAAAGCGGAACCGTGTCGTAGGCCAGCGCGCCGACCGACATGTCCTTCACCGCTTCTTCCAACCCGCCCGCACCGGCGGCATTTTCGACGTACAAAGCTTCGGAATAGCGCGCGAAGCCATCGCTAAGCCACCAGTCATCTTTGCTCGCCGGACTCACCGAAACTCCCCACCACTGGTGCGCGATCCCGTCCGCCAGCAGGCGATAGTTGGTCTTTTCCGTGATCGAGGGCCCGGCCATACCGACCAGTTCCGGAGCCCACGTATACGGCAGCGTGTCGCCCGGCAGTTCGACCAGGTTCAGCTTCTGCGATTGCGGTAACCCGAACAGCGTGATGTAGTACGTGAACTCCTGTACTGTCGTGGTCGTATACGCCGGAGCGATGCTCTGGTGCGTCGGCTTGAAAAAAACGTGCAGGTCCAGTCCCGCTTCGTCGCTCTTGTACTCCTGGAAAACGCCGGCCACGATCGTCCCCGGAAAACTCGGCTTCTCCGAGACGAACGTATACGTCTTGGTCGGCAGCACGCTCTCAGCGCCTTTCTTCGGTGGCGCCGTATCTGACACCGTCACCTTGCCGCTCCCAATCACCAACATGTGGGCCGGCACGTTGATGCTGATCGACGAGGTAAATCGGTTTAGCCCGTACCCGCTCACCGGAAACCAGCGTCCCGCATATAGCAAATAGCTGGTGTCATCACCGATGTAGGCGAGGTTTAGCCCCGGAACCGGGCTGTTATCGGCGTTCTCCAGCTGCCCTTCGTATTCGAAGGTCAACGTCATCGAACTATCTTTGGAGAGTCCACTGGGGAGCGGCACGCGGATGGTCGAGTCCTGCGTGACTCGTTCGGCCGACAGTTGCTGCTTCTTCTCGTCCGTCACCTTGGTGACCCGAAGATCGTTGTGCAGTTCAAAGACCGCCACACTCAGGTCCTGCAGGGCCGTGAACTTCACCTTGGCCGAAGCCGTCATCTGATGCAGATGCGGCTGCAGCACCACATTGATCTGGTAATCGTCTACGCGCAGGCGGGTCTTCTCCGCGGCATGGGCAGGCAAACCCTGCAAAAGCAAGAGAAAGGCAAACAACGTCGTCAGGACGCCGCGTACGCGTCGGAGCTTATTGGACATTCAGGAGAATCTCCAGGAAATGTAACTCATTTCCTATGATGAAGATTCTGACCTAAAAGATGTAGGGAACACAAGCGCGGGTAGGTCTCAGCCCTTCGTTTGCACGGGTCCTTGGGCTCTCTGCCCAAGCGGAATTCCCCGTTCCTCTGCTAGTGTGAGGATAAGTTCCGCCGCCCCGTCCGCAGCCTTCTTCCCGCTTGCTTCCGATGTTCCCCGGAGTTTGTCCTTAACCTTCGCTAACCCGGCCAGCATCCGGGCCCGAGGCGCACCCTCTGGAATAATTTCTTTCAGCCGCGCCACTACATTCTCAGCCGTGAAATCGTGCTGCACCAGTTCGGGGACGACTTCCTCCCCCGCAATCAGGTTCACCATGGCAAATCGTGGAACCTTAACCCGCGGCTTGCCCAGCAAATAGGTCAGCCCGGAAACACGGTATACCATCACGAACGGTAAATTCATCATCGCAGCTTCGATCGTGGCCGTGCCGCTTGCCACAATGCCCGCCCGAGAGTGGAACAGTGCGGGAAGTGCCTCTGGAACGAGCGTGACATTCTGCACCCAGATCAGCCCTTGCAGAAAATCACGGTCCAGTGTGGGCGCGACCGGCAGCAGATACTCGTACGCGGAGCCCAGCACCGCCGCTGCTTCGAGCATCGTCGGCAGGTTCATCCGCACTTCTTTCACCCTGCTGCCCGGCATCAGCGTGATCCACTGCTTGGCAGGGTCGAGCTTGAATTGTCGCGCGTAATCCGCTCGCTCCACGGAAGGGTACGGCAGTTCCGCCAGCGGATGCCCGACGAAAGTCGCATCCACCCCGCGTTCGCGGTAGAACTTCTCTTCGAAGGGAAAAATGACGAGCGCTTTATCGATGTAGTCGCGAATCAGCCGCACCCGCCCCTGCCGCCAGGCCCAAAACTGGGGCGCCACGTAGTACACGGTAGGAATTCCGCGCCGTTTCATCTGCCGCGCCACACGCCAGTTGAACGCCGGAGAATCAATGACGATCGCGAGATCGGGCTTCCGCCGGTCGGCCTCGGCAATCAGATGTTTGTAGAGTCCGAGTATTTTCGGGAGATGATTGAGAATCTCTGTGATGCCAACGACAGCCAGATCCTTGGCATCCACCACGGTGTCGCAGCCTGCAGCCCGCATCCGCTCCCCACCCACCCCGAAGAAAGCGAGAGCTTGTGTAGGGATGCTTTGTTTAGGCACAGCCGCCATCGGCTGTCCAGCCGAGCAAAGCTTCGCAGGGGCTTGGCTGGTATCCGCGACCGCAGGGCTCCGCTCTGCCGGACCGTGGCCGCCGTCCGTCGCCGACCGAGCAAAGGTGCGCCGCAAAGCCTCAATCAGCTGCGCCCCATACATTTCTCCCGATGCCTCGCCGGCCGAGATCAAGATTCGCACCGGAGCATTGTAATCGGCAGGCCTGTGCCTTCGACCTCTCCGCCTTATTGACGCCAAATACCCACTGGCCTACGATGCACTTCGATGGATCTGGAGCGAGTTGGCCGTTATCGTGTTCTTCGTCGGATTGGCAGTGGCGGGATGGGCGAAGTGTATGAAGCCGAGGACACGAAACTGGGCCGCCATGTCGCCCTGAAGTTCCTGTCCAGTCTTCTCTCCTCGGATTCGCAAGCTCTGGAACGATTCCAGCGCGAGGCTCGGGCCGCTTCTTCCCTGAATCATCCCAACGTCTGCGTCATATATGAAATCGAGGCGCACGAGGGCCAGCCTTTTATCGCTATGGAACTGCTGCAAGGCGACACGTTTCGGCAGAAGATCACTGGAGCCGTTCTCGCTGTCGATGAGGTTCTGGACCTCGCCATCCAGGTTTGCGACGGGTTGGACGCGGCGCATTCGAAAAACGTAATTCACCGCGATCTGAAGCCCGAGAATCTGTTTGTCACTGACCGGCAACAGGCAAAAATTCTTGACTTCGGGCTGGCGAAGTTCGCTTTTGATGCCGCCGCTGGCCCCGATTCCCCTACCGTTGCACCTTCGCAACTGAGCACTCCCGGATCTACGCTCGGCACCTTGGCCTATATGTCGCCCGAACAGGTCCTTGGAAAAGCCTTAGACGTGCGTACCGATCTCTATTCGTTCGGCGCAGTGCTCTACGAGATGGTCACTGGAACCAGGTTGGTCCAGAGTCAGGTTACGGGAGCGATCTTCGACGACATTCTGCACAAGCCTTCGGCATCGATTCTGAGTAACAATCCCAAGTTGCCGAAAGACCTGGATCGGCTGATATCGAAGGCACTGGAAAAGGATCGTGAGTTGCGCTACCAGTCGGCCGCAGAGTTACGATCGGATTTAAAGCGCTTGAAGCGTGATCTTTCTTCGCGCGCCAGCAGCGGTAATATTGCTGCGCGGCCATCTCATAAACGCCCCCTAACCGCCATTGCCGTGCTGCCCTTTGAGAACGCCAATGCTGATCCATCCTACGAATATCTGAGCGATGGATTGACCGAGACCATCATTGATGAACTCTCGCAGATCCCAAAACTCAGCGTCGTTGCCCGAAGCACAGTGTTCCGCTACAAGAATCGCGAACTCGACCCTCAGGCCGTGGGAAAAGAGTTGAACGTGGGAGCAGTAATCACCGGCAGATTAGTCCGACGCGCAGAAATGCTCACCGTGGCGGTCGAAATGGTTGACACCGCCAATGGCTTGCGGCTTTGGGGTGAACGCTACAACCGTCGTGCAGAAGACCTTCTTGCCATCGAGGATGACATTGGTAGGCACATCACAGAACGTCTCCGCTCGTCGCTCACCGAAAAAAGCACATCGCGGGGACGTCGCCGCCCCACAACGCGGAACACCGCTGCTTACGAAGCCTATTTGAAAGGCCGATACTACTGGAATAAGCGCAGCGAAACGGAGCTGCGAAAGGGAGCCGAATACTTTGAGCAGGCCATCGCACTCGATCCCGCTTACGCGCTCGCTTACGCCGGCCTGGCCGACTTCTACATCGTATTGGGATGGTACAGCTATGTGCGCCCTCAGGATTCCTATCCCAGGGCAAAAGCTGCCGCTTTGAAAGCTCTCGAGATCGACCCCAATTTAGCGGAATCCCACACCGCAATGGGATTTATCTCCTTGTTGTACGACTGGGATACGGAAACAGCAGAAAAATATTTCCGGCGTGCTTTGGAGCTGAATCCGAAATATGCGCCCGGCCATCACTGGTACTCTGATTTTCTCGCCGCCAATCTCCGCTTGGAAGAAGCCCGGAACCAGGCACGTTGTGCCCTCGAGCTCGATCCTCTCTCCCTGATCATCAATTGGAACATGGGCTGGATGCTCTATTTTTCGCGCCAATACGAACCGGCCGTCGCCCAGTTTAAAAGCACGTTGGAACTCGATCCTAATTACCTCGTCACCTATCTTTTCCTGGGACAGGCTTACGTGCAACAGGGGCTATACGACGAAGCTCAGGCAGCATTTCAGCGCGCCGCTGATCTCTCCCAGCGCGCAGCAGTGAGTCTGGCGTTACTCGGTCACTGCCAGGCGCTAGCCAAACGTACCGAAGATGCCTCCAAAGTTCTGGCGGAACTGCAAGCACGCGCCCAGAACTCCTATGTCTCTCCCGCTTTCTTTGCCTGGATCCACTTAGGTTTCGGCTCGCACGACGAAGGCTTCAAATGGTTGGATAAGGCGCTCGCGGAGCGTTCGAACTGGTTAGTATGGCTCAACGCCGATCCCAAGTATGACCCGCTGCGCTCCGATGAGCGGTTCGCGAGACTATTGGACAAAGTCGGTTTCGCTCGGAGAAGCACTGGCACGAGCTAGTCGTCTGCTCTTGCACCGACTTCCGGCTCGATTCCTGCAGATCCCTTCACAGTCGCAGATTGCCGCTCCTCACCAATCTCCTGGTCCTTGTACTGCAGTTGATAAAGCTTGTAGTAAATACCGCGATTCGCCAGCAGTTCCTGGTGCGTGCCCATCTCGCGCACCTGGCCTTTGTGCATGACGATGATCTTGTCTGCACGTTGAATCGTCGACAGCCGGCGCGCGATGATCAGCGACGTCCGCCCCTCCACCATGCGCGCCAGCGCATCGCGCACCCGGAACTCGGTCTCCGTATCCACGCTGGAAGTGGCTTCATCCAGAATCAGAATTTTGGGCTCGTGCGCCAGCGCCCGCGCAAACGAGATCAGTTGCTTCTGCCCCGTAGATAACGTCGAGCCGCGCTCCCGCACTTCCTCGTCAAACCCCTTCGGCAATTCTCGAATGAACTCGGCCAGATTGACGTCCTCAGCCGCCTGCTGCACATGCGCATCCTGAATGCGCTCGGTGCCCAGCCGGATATTTCCCCCAATCGTTCCCGTGAACAGAAACGGATCCTGCAGCACCACCCCGAAGCGCCCGCGCAGATCCGCCAGATCCATTTCCCTGAGGTTCACGCCATCCATGCGGATCGCTCCCTTCTGCACATCGTAAAAACGCATAAGCAGCGAGATGAGCGTAGTCTTGCCGGCCCCTGTGTGACCGACCACGGCTACAGTTTCTCCGGGTTCAATGGCAAAGGTGACGTCCCTCAGCACCCAGTCGGGCTGTGCACTTTCCGCCGCGATTTTCGCTGGCTGAGTCGATCCAGACCCGCCATGGCCATTGCTGCCTTCCGGTTCTTTGCTCTCCGCCACCTCGCGGTACGCGAACCACACATGATCGAACTCGATCCGCCCAGGACCTTGCGGTTTCTTCGTTACCGCCGGCGAGACTACCTCCACTTTCGCGTCCAGCAACTTGAAAATGCGCTCGCTCGCTGCCATTGCTGACTGCAGGATGTTGTACTTCTCGCTAAAGTCCATGATTGGGCGGAAAAAGCGCATGGAGTACTGCGTGAATGCGATCAGAACGCCCAGGGACGCGGCCGTCGCGACGAAGTGAAAGGAAATCAGGTGCTGCGGATCGAACTGGATGCTCACGCTCTTGGAAACGATCGCCCGCATCACATCCTGCCCCCCGTACCAGATCACGCACGCAATCGCGATTGCCGAAAAGAAATCCACCGCGGGATAGTAGAGCGCGTACGCCAGGATCGCGTCCTTGTACGCGTCCATATGGCTGCGGTTAATCTCGGAGAACCGGTGGTACGCTTTGCGTTCCCGGTTGAACAGTTGCAGCACCACCATGCCGCTGACGTGTTCCTGCAGATAAGAGTTGATGCGCGCAATGGCTACGCGAATTCGCCGGTAAGAGTCCCGCACCTTGTCGCGAAAGATTTTCGTCGCCACCACAATCAACGGCAGCACGGCAAACGTGATCAGCGCCAGCTTCCAGTTCATGCAAAGCATGATGGCGACAATTCCCGCCAGAACGAAGAAATCTTCAAAGATCGACACCACGCCGGACGTGAACATTTCGTTCAGCGCGTCCACGTCGGTGGTCACGCGCGTGACCAGCCGCCCCACGGGATTCTTGTCATAAAATCCCACGTGCATGCGCTGCAGATGTCGAAAAATCTGGCTGCGCAAGTCGAACATGACCTTCTGTCCCGTCCACTGCATGAAGTAGGTCTGCAGGAATTCAAGAACGAAGGTAAAGATCAGCAGCCCAAAATAAATCCCGGAAATCTGCGCGATGCCCTTGAGCGGCCGCGGATCCAGCCAGTTCCACAACCCCGACATCGCCCCCGGCGTAGGCGCCAGGTAACGGTCCACCGCCACTTTCACCAGGTAGGGCCCCAGCACGTCGGCAAAGGACTTCAGAACGATGGCGGTAAGCGCGATCCCGACCTGCCAGCCGTACGGACGCAGGTAGGTCAGCAGCCGCCGCATCAGACGGCTGTCATACGCTTTACCTAATACTTCCTCTTCCTGGGCCATGAGCTAAGAATCGCGCGGGAGGCTACCAGACGCCTTCCCACAGGGTACCTCAAATAGATGGCCCAAACGGCGCCGGGGATGGAAAGACTTTCCAATGGGATAATGACAACAGTGCCTCTAGGCGTATACATTTCGGTCCCTTTCTGCCGCACCAAGTGCAGTTATTGCAACTTCGCCTCGGATGTGTTTTCACGCGCCGTCTTCGAGCGCTATGTAGATCGATTGTGCTCGGATATCGCCAACGCGGAACGGGATGCCAACCAGATGAGCGGAAAGTTCGAAAGGGAAGTGGACTCCATCTACCTTGGCGGAGGCACCCCCACCGTACTCGAGCCCGCCCAGTTGCAGCGCTTGTTCGACGCAGTGCGCTCCCAGTTCTCAGTTACGCCAGACGCGGAAGTGACCGTCGAGTGCGCTCCCGGAACGCTCTCTTCGCCGCTCCTCGACAGCCTCCTCCTTTGCGGTGTAAATCGTGTCAGTCTGGGCGTTCAGTCCTTTATCGACCAGGAGGCCGCGGCGGTCGGCCGCCTGCACAACCACGCTGCGGTACTCGACGACATTGCTCACCTGAGGGCAGCAGGAATTTCCAATATTAATGTCGACCTGATCGCCGGATTGCCGCACCAGACCGCACAGAGCTGGCAGGAATCTCTGCAGCAACTCATTGCCACCGAAGTACCGCACGCCAGCGTCTACATGCTCGAAGTCGATGACGACTCACGCCTCGGCCGCGAGCTAATCGCGGGCGGCACCCGCTATCATGCGCATTTCGTTCCCGAGGACGACGCCACTGCGGATTTCTATCTCGCAGCCTGTGAGATGTTGAACGCCGCTGGCGTGTCCCAGTACGAGATCTCCAATTTTTCCCGCCCAGGATTCGAGTCCCGGCACAACCTCAAGTACTGGACTCGCCAGCCCTATCTGGGCTTCGGCGTAGACGCCCATTCCATGTTGCTTTCACCTCCGGTGCGACTCGCCACAGCCGATGCGCTCGAAAAGTATGTGAGCGGTTCTCCCCTTCAGCAAACTCCCGTATCGAGCGACGCCGCTCTCGAAGAAACATTCTTTCTAGGCCTACGCCTGAACCGTGGAGTGGATCTGGCCCGCGTTGCAGAACAATTCGGCCATCCCGCGCTACTTCCACTGCAGCCCATAATTGCGGATCTAGAAAAACAAGAACTGCTGGAACGATCCGAAAATTCCATTCGTCTGACCA
>QHVR01000348.1 GCA_003223595.1 Acidobacteriota bacterium | reverse complement strand
CCCAGACCTGCGGATGCGCCGGTGACTACCACCGTTTCTGTTTTCACTCGCTAATCCTTTATGGCGAATTTCACCGCCATCGCTTCGCGTCAAATTGTCATCTCTAATTTGTAGCTTCGAACAACATGCCTGCACGAGCAATAGGGCTTTTGCTGGATCGTGAGCAACCATGAAAACAGAGCCATTCCGCGTAGCCTCCCGCGAGGTGGCGATCAACAAGATTGCGGTCGAAATATATCGTATTCCGACAGATTTACCTGAATCCGACGGCACTCTGAAATGGGACAGCACAACCATGGTCCTGGTCCGGGCTACGGCAGGCACGTATGCGGATTCAGCGACGGGCCAGTTGATTCATGACACGCTGGCCAAAGTCGTCGAAGGACGCGATGCCACGGCGATTCCCGCCTGCTGGGACGCGATGCTGCGGCGTACCAGAAACCTGGGCGGGCCCGGAATCGTGTCCATGGCCATTTCGGCGGTGGATACGGCTCTCTGGGATTTGAAAGCACGGTTGCTCGATTTGCCCATGGTCATCTTGCTGGGAGCGGCGCGGCAAGCAGTGCCCATTTACGGCAGCGGCGGATTCACCTCGTACTCCGATTCCCAACTCCAAAAGCAACTGTCAGGCTGGGTGGAACAAGGCATTCCTCGCGTGAAGATGAAAATCGGCCGCGATGCGCAAGCGGATATTCACCGGGTACGCGCGGCTCGCCAGGCAATCGGCCCTGAAGCGGAGCTTTTCGCAGATGCCAATGGGGCCTACAGCCGAAAGCAAGCCTTAGCGCAGGCGGAACAGTTTGCTGACTCCGGCGTGACCTGGTTTGAAGAACCAGTTTCTTCGGATGATTTGCCCGGCTTGCGATTCATGAGGGATCGAGGTCCCGCCGGAATGGACATAGCGGCGGGCGAGTACGGCTACGACGCGTTCTACTTCCGTCGAATGCTGGATGCGCAAGCCGTTGATGTGCTGCAGGCGGATGCAACCCGCTGCGGCGGCATTACTGGATTTCTGCGAGCGGCCAGCGTTTGTGACGCGTACGGATTACCTCTTTCCGCCCATACTGCGCCGACCATCCACGCTCACGTTGGTTGTGCCGCTCCCCGCGTGCGCAATCTCGAATACTTCCATGACCATGTTCGTATCGAAAACATCTTCTTTGACGGCGTGCTGCAGCCGATCAATGGCGAGTTACGGCCCGACCTGTCACGGCCGGGCATGGGAATTGAACTGAAGCAAGCTGATGTGCAGCGCTTTGCTGCATAGCGGGAGGAAATGATGTCTGCGAGCCGAATTCCGCTCGTCTCCACAGAAGAATTGCACCGCTCCTGGCGAACACAAGCACGCGAGATCGACATCGCAGCGCTGGAGAAGGAACTGCAGAAGAACGTTGAAGGGGAAGTCCGTTTTGATGCCGGCAGTAAGGCGCTTTACGCCGCCGACGCTTCCAATTACCGCCAGGTTCCGATCGGCGTGGTGATTCCCAAATCCAGAGAGGATGTCGTGCAGACCGTGGCGGCATCGCGCAAGTTTGGTGCGCCGGTGCTTTCCCGCGGAGGCGGTACCAGCCTTGCCGGGCAATGTTGCAACGTCGCTGTCGTGATCGACTGGACCAAGTACCTGCACCAGATTCTCGAGCTTAATCCGGCCGAGAAGTACGCTCGCGTGCTGCCGGGAACAATTTGCGACACGCTGCGCAATGCCGCAAAGCCGCATACGCTCACCTGGGGCCCCGATCCCGCGACCCACAATCACTGCACGTTCGGCGGAATGCTGGGAAACAACTCCTGCGGCGCCCATGCACAAATGGCTGGAAAGGCAGCCAACAATGTCCACGAGATGGATGTGCTGCTCTACGACGGTACCCAAATGACCGTCGGCTGGATGGATGACAAACAGCTGGATGAGGAGATCCGGCGGGGTGGACGTAGCGGGGACATCTATTCGCGATTGAAGAATCTGCGCAGCAAATACTCCAAGCTGGTAGAGGAAAGATATCCCCACATCCCGCGGCGAGTTTCCGGCTACAACCTCGACCAGTTGATCCCGGGCGAGGATGGGCGCTTCAATATCGCACGCGCGCTGGTAGGCAGCGAGAGCACTCTGGTGACGATTCTCGAAGCCAAAGTGCGGCTGATGTTCAGCTACCCCAAACGAGTGTTGCTGGTGCTCGGCTATCCCAGCGTGTACGAGTCAGGCGATCACGTCCCTGAAGTACTGAAGTTCGGTCCCATTGCCCTGGAAGGCCTCGATGAACGGCTGATCGACAACGTCAAGAAAAAGAAGATGCGCCAGGTGGAGGATCTTTCTGAGTTGCCGGAGGGCAAAGGCTGGCTGGTCGCCGAGTTCGGTGCGGGCACCAAAGAAGAGGCCGAAGAACGCGCGCGAGAGGCCATGAAAGCATTGCAAGCCTCTGGACATCCCAGCATGAAGCTCTACACGGACGAGGCGGAGCAACAGAAAATCTGGGAAGTGCGAGAGTCTGGTTTGGGAGCGACCGCGTTTGTGCCTGGCGAACCGCTCTCCTGGCCCGGATGGGAAGACTCGGCCGTCGCGCCGGATAAAGTCGGGGATTATTTGCGCGATCTGCGCAAGCTCTATGACAAGTATCAATACAACCCCGCGCTCTACGGGCATTTCGGGCAGGGATGCATTCATTGCCGCGTCGACTTCGACCTCTTCAGCGAGGCCGGCATTCGTAAATGGCGCTCGTTCATGGAGGAGGCCACCGATCTGGTCACTCGCTACGATGGGTCGCTCTCCGGCGAGCACGGTGATGGGCAGGGTCGAGCTGAATTTCTCTACAAGATGTTTGGCAACGAGTTGATTGAGGCGTTTCGCGAATTCAAATCAATCTGGGATCCGGATTGGAAAATGAATCCAGGGAAGGTGGTGGATCCGTATCGCATCGACGAGAACTTGCGCTTGGGCGCCGAATATCATCCCTGGAATCCGCAGACGTATTTCAAGTATCCCGACGATGAAGGTCAGTTTTCGCGGGCGGCATTGCGTTGCGTGGGAATTGGCAAATGC
>QHVR01000347.1 GCA_003223595.1 Acidobacteriota bacterium | reverse complement strand
TTTCGCAAGGATGCGCACAGACTCGTCCGCAAATGCTGGCCAGGGGATTCGGATCGCGCGCTAGCCGGTAGGCTTCTTCAAACCTTCCTTCAGCGATCAGGCCGACGTACCGTCCGGCATTGGTATGCGCCGGACAAGCCATCATGCAGGGAAAGTTTGTGTGCAGCCAATCCCCATCGACCTTTTTGTCCCTGAATCTCTTCAGCATTGATTCCTGCCTGGACGCATCCGGCTGAAACAGTTCTCTGAACAACACACGAGTCGGGGAGCGGCGCCAAGCTTGCCGCTCCCTTGCCCGCTACTCGATAACAAGCGTTACTTGGTCAGCGTGAAGTCTGCCTTGCCGCCGCCGGCCACCGTCACCGGCTTGGACTGGTTCTTCGCACCTTCATGCCAAACCACCAGCGTGTAGCTTCCGTCGGGGACGTCTTTGATCTTGTAATTGCCGCTGTCGTCGCTTTCGGCGAAGTATGGCGTGGGGCTAACGATCAGATAACCCGCCATTTCGGGGTGTACATTGCAGAGCACCGGCACCGCGCCGGGTTTATCGAAGGTGAACGAACGCTTCTCACCTTTCGGCCAGGTTCCGAGGTTGTGGCCCGCCTTTTTGTCGTTGCCGACAGCCGTCCAGAAGACGTTATGCGCCACGTTGTCGCTGTTCTGGAAGTCCACCGTCGTGCCCTGTTGGACAACGACAATGTGCGGCGAGAACATGAGCCCCTTCTGATCGATCAGCGGATGATCTTTGGGCGCGGGGAAGGTCTTTCCCGGGATCGTGTCCACGTAGACCACCGATTTTCCCTTCATCCCCGAGACTTTGCCCTCGATCTCGCCCGCCGAAGCCGCCATGCTCAATCCAGCTACCAGTAACGTTGCCACTAACCCTGTGTATCTCATCACACTGTTCTCCTTTGTAAGTTGCAGCTGGTCCCCTGGGGCGGATTTCAGAAGATGAATCTCGCTACCAGGTAAACCGTGTTATTGCCGTTCGCATTGCGACCGGCTGCGTCATAGTTCGTTGAACCGCCGTTGAACTTCGTGTATCCGGTGTACTGGGCAGAGAGCTGCAGGTTCTGCCACGGCCATACCGAGAAATTCGCGATGTAACCAGAACCGCGAGGATCGCCATTGGCGCTTCCGCTCACAGCGGACTGTGTAAACAGAAGAGGATCGACGGTTCCTGAGGTGTCGAACCATCCGATCGAGCCGGAATACTTATTACCGAAGTGATATTCCGCGTTGGTCAGGAACGTGTTCAGGTGATGGCTTCCGGGTGACGCAGCGCCGAGCGCCGTGCTGGCCACAAGATTGGAATTTTCCCGAATGTAGGTGGCGCGCCACGAAAGCACGTCGGTCCGCACCACGGTGCGATCGATCTGAGCATCGAAGGCATAATCCGTATAGCTGTCCTCGGGGCCGGTGATTGCTCCCGGACTGGAGCGCATGTGCATGCCGTAAGTGCCCACCTCGTACTGCGTCTTGCCGGTGAGCTGTTGCCAGGCCACGCGCCAATATGGAGCAAGGCCGCGGATGTTGTAGCCGAAATCAACTCCGTCTGTAGGCTGTGAGGCGCCAATATGGCCGGAGCGGTACAACGTGGCATCGGCATAGAGGTGGTTGTTCCACATCATGTAGCCGCCGAAGCCGGCGACGTCCTGACCTAAAGACGTGACGATCGGAGCCGCACCAGGAGTTGGCGCCCAGTTGTCGGCGACAAAGGGGAAGCCCCATGCCGGCGTGCTGTTCCATAGGTCTTCTACGGTCGGATTGTTGTTGAGGTTGAGGCCATAAACAAAGTCTTTGCCGCCCCATTTTGTGGTGTTGGCGTAACGGATATCCGTGTTGTCCATGCTGAAGTGGTCATCCTGTGTGTCGTAGGTGACCTGCATGAAACTTCCGACATGCGAAGTCCAGGCGCCTGAAATAAAAAGGGAAATATCCTGGGGGAGTTCGATCGTGCCATTCTGCGTGCCGGGAACCGGAGTCTTTGTTGACGTGAACGAGGTTTCGAGCCACGCGGAAAGGGGCAACGTGGACAGCAGATCGAGGGGGGCGCGCTTCTTGCCGCCATCCGCTTTGACAACTTTGGTCTCGTCCGCACGATCGACGTACCCCGTCAACT
>QHVR01000446.1 GCA_003223595.1 Acidobacteriota bacterium | reverse complement strand
CTTGGCATGCTTCCGTTCAGGACTTTTCGGACTGCTCCAGCGTTCGCATCACCGCATCCAGTGTGGCATCAAGCACAAGCGGGGGATGTCGCAACGCATCGACTTCGCCGCTTACGCCCGCGCCTCCCTTGAACATGTCGCCGCGATGGAAGTCGATGGTGAAATCGGGATCTTTCAGCAGGTTGCCAGTCAACACCAGCACCACGGTTTCGTCTTGCTTCACAAACCCCTGCTGGATGAGCTTCTTCAATCCGGCAAGCGTGACGGCAGACGCGGGTTCGCATCCGATTCCTTCTGCGCCAATCTCCGCTTTGGCCTGGGCTATTTCCATTTCGCTGACCTGCTCGCAGGCGCCGCTCGTCGCCTCCAGCACGTGTGCCGCCTTCTTCCACGATGCCGGGTTGCCGATGCGAATCGCCGTCGCTCGCGTTTCCGCGGCCACGCTGACCAGCCGCTTGCCCGCGGCTTCTCGCAAAGTTCGCACCAGCGCATTTGCCCCTTCGGCCTGGATCACCGATAGCCTCGGCAGTTTCGAAATCAGGCCTAAGTCGCGCATCTCTACCAAGGCTTTGCCGATGGCAGAGCTATTTCCCAGATTTCCGCCGGGAACGATGATGTGATCGGGTGCATTCCAGTCGAGTTGTTCCAGCAACTCGAGCGCTAGAGTCTTCTGGCCTTCCAGCCGGAATGGATTGATGGAGTTCAGCTGATACACGGGCGCGCGCAACACCAACTGCTGCAACAGCCGGAGGCATCCGTCGAAATCAGTCCGCAACTGGCAAGTCACGGCTCCATAATCGAGCGCCTGCGAGAGCTTGCTCCAGGAGATCTTTCCTTCAGGAACCAGCACCAGGCTGCGCAGGCCGCCCCGGGCTGCATACGCTGCCATAGACGCTGAGGTGTTGCCGGTGGATGCACAAGCAACCCAGCGAAACCCCGCTCGCCGCGCGAACGTGGCCGCGACGGTCATGCCCGCATCCTTGAAGGATCCCGTAGGATTCATACCCTGGTGCTTGCCGAAGAGGCGCGGAATTCCCGTGGTGCGCGCACACCGTGGTAATTCATAGAGCGGGGTATTGCCTTCACGCAGTGTGATTGCGTCTTGTTCGCTGTCGATGCGCGGCAGCAAGTCGCGAAAACGCCAGACGCCACTCTGATCGGCCGGGCTTGACGACAGTTTGCGATCCCGCCAGGCGGCTTTCAGTTGCGCCGCATCCGGTCTCTCCTGCTGCCAGCTTGGATAGATGATTTCCAGCAGGTCGCCACACTGGGCACAACGGAAATCCTGGCTGGCTTGCTCGCTGAGCTGTGCGCACGCAATACAGCGGAACCGGAAATCCCCTTGGCGCACGCCCGGCGCCGTAGCTGAAGGTGATGACATGGACCGGTGCTATTTCACTTTCCGCAGATATTGATCGGTCTTTCCGATCCAGTCGGCGCGCGGCGGCGTGAAAATGTCGAGATCGACCGTATCTTCCATCGCTTCCGCTTTATGCGGCATATTCGAAGGAATGCATAGGACCTCTCCCGCGTGCACCACGATTTCCTGATTATCGATCCAGAACTTGAGCGCCCCTTCAACGATGTACGTCAGTTGCTCGTTGTGATGTGAGTGCTGAGGGACGATACATCCTTTCTTGAGCAGCACGCGCGCCAGCATGATTTCCTGGCCGACCACAAATTGCCGCTGCAACAGCGGGTTCAGGTCTTCCAGCGGAATTGTGTGCCATGGAATGTATTGCAGGCTAGCCGCGGGCGCCGCGTGTTTGCTGACCGCGCGCTTGGCGCGAGTATGCGACTGAGCGCTCGAGCGTGGAGCAGGCTTCGATGCGGCGGATTTGATTTTCTTCTTCGTTGCGGCCTTAGTTTTAGTCTTCGATTTCGGCATGGGATTCGTAACCTTAATGTGTACTGATTGTGAATCTGTCCTGCTTCTGCGCACTTGCCTTCCCCTGTGTCCTCTGTGGTGAAAGATTTTTGCCCACAGAGGAGACGGAGGAATAGAGGTTCTGGAACCGGTGCCGCCACTCGTTAATGCACTCGACCGTCGTACAACTTCACCGCCGTGTCATGCAAATACGCGTGAGCCAACTCCAGAGCGCGCCCTTCGCTGATTTCTCCCTCAGAAATCATCTCGGCCAAGGCTGCGCCCAGAGCCATTCGGGAGGACTG
>QHVR01000445.1 GCA_003223595.1 Acidobacteriota bacterium | reverse complement strand
ACAGCTACCGATCACACCATGTTCAGACCCGGCTTGCAACCTCGCGCTCCGCCTGCGGCCCACAATTCAATTCGCCCGGCTCATAGACCTGGCGCAGCTCGCATTCGCCTTCTCCCGCGACCTGAAGGAAGTTGCGGCACAATTGGATCGCTTCTTCTTTCGAGCTGGCCTTCAGAATTGCGAATCCCCCGACCACCTCTTTTGCTTCCGTGAATGGACCATCGGTTACGCTGAGCTTCGTGCCGTCACGCCGAACCCGCGCTCCTAAAGCACTCGGCAGGCAGCCCTCGGTCGCCAGCAGCCATCCCGCTTTCATGCCCTCTTCCACCAGTTTTCCCATCCTTACCATCTCTTCCTGCGAGGGAGGGGTGTTGCGCTCAACATGTTTGTAGATACTCAGGAATTTCATCGCATTCTCCTATAGATAGTTTGTACGGTTGCCGTCCTATCATTACGTCGAAGTGGCTATCGCCGTTTCGACACGGAATTCAAATTATTTCTTTGCTGCGATTTTGTCCCGCAGCCGCTCTTCCTGGTCGCGTGCCTCGGGCGTGAAGTTCTCCCCGAAATCCGCCATTTCGTATACCGGCCGGATTTCGATCTCAGATTCTCCAGGCATAGGATTCGGGCAGCGTTTCAGCCACTCGACCGCCTCCTCCATGGACCGCACCTGCCACATCCAATAGCCAGCGATGAGTTCCTTGGTCTCGGCGAAAGGACCGTCGATGACCGTCCGCTTGCTTCCCGTGAACCTCACCCGCTTGCCTTGTGACGAAGGCTTTAGTCCATCGCCCGCCAGCATGATCCCGGCTTTCACCAGCTCTTCGTTGTAGTTCCCCATTGCCGTGAGCAGCTCTTTGCTCGGCATAACCCCGGCTTCGGAATCTTTCGTTGCTTTTACAATGACCATCACTCGCATGTGCGCTATCTCCTCTTGGATTCATTTGAGCTGGGCCCAAAACCGGATTCCCTGCTCTATATAGTCGTCGAACCGAAACGGGTGCTTTCGACACGACGGCCAGCTTCTTCGTAAAATTTTGCCCTCACTGGTGTCGGCCACGACTGGCACAGTGACCAGCCCTTGTGGCAGCTGGACTCATATTCTGCCACCCCCACATGCCGTATGTTCGCAATTCCGTATAACAGGAGACCAGAAGGCGAAAGCAGGAGGCGCGGTTTATAATGTCCCAAGCCTGAGCCGTAATTCATGACTGATCAAATCAAGCGAAAATTGCAGGAAGAGATCAACACTCTGGAACACGAGTTGATCCACGAACTTCCGAAAGAAATCAAGAAGGCCGCCGCACTCGGCGATCTTAGCGAAAATG
>QHVR01000444.1 GCA_003223595.1 Acidobacteriota bacterium | reverse complement strand
TAGCTCTCAGCTCCTAGCTCCTAGCTTCTAGCTCCTGGCTTCTAGCTAAATGCCGGTTAGCTAGAAGCTATCAGCTAGGAGCTAGGAGCTAATCGCTTCTTTAATTCTTTCCAACTGACCCTTGACCGATCCGTCATAGATGGTGCTACCGATGCGAACTACTGCGCCGCCGAGCAAAGAGGGATCTAAACCGTATTGCGCGCGGACTCTCTTTCCCGTCAATTTGGCGATTTCTACTTCCAACGTGTGCTTTTCTGCGTCGCCCAGTTCACGGGCGCTGGAAATCTGCGCATCCGCCAACCCCATGCGCCGGTCCAATTCTTTTTCGAATTGCTCCAAGATCCTTGGCAGGAAATTCAGCCGCCGGTTATCGATCAACACCGCGATCAGATTCCGCACGGGCCGGTCGATTCCGTCGCGCTGAACGATGGCGTCGAGCAGCTTCCGTTTCTGCTCGGCAGGAACCGCAGGATTTTCCCACACCCGCCGCAGATCGGCGCTCTGCTCGAGCAACGCTGCGATTTGGCGGAGTCCGCCGATCGCGCGTGAGGCGTCCAGATGCGCGCTAAACACAACGTCCGCGAACGCTCGAGCGTAGGTGCTGGAAACGGAAGCCATAGCCTAGTTTCCGTCCTTTCCCGATTTATCCGAATTCGCTAGCTGGCCGGCGAAATTTCGCACGAGAGCCTGGTCGGTAGCGGCATCGACGTGAATCTGTTTGGCGGCAATGCCGACCGCCAGTTCGGCGGCGTGGGCCGTCAATTGGCGGCGGGCAGCCTTGGCTGCGGCGGCGATCTCCTGTTCGGCGGAAGCGACAATCTTGCGGGCGTCCTCCTCGGCTGTCGCCTGAATGCGAGCTTCTTCGACGGCTCCTTCTTTTTCAGCTTGGTCGCGCATCATCCCGATCTCGACATCCAGCTTCTGCAGGCGGGTCTCAATCTCGGCGAGCTTGCGTCGAGCCTCTTCGCTGGCCTTTTGGGCCTCCTGCATGGCCCTCTGAATCGCGGCCGTGCGGTCGCGGAACATTCCGGGCAGATACTTCCGTCCAGCCCACACGAAGAGGGCTGCAATGACCGCAAAGTTGAGAATGAAGCACAACCAGTAGGATTGCCGCAGGTTCAATCCCGTAATGCGAGAAACGAGCCGCACCGAGGCCGAGTGCTTGAACTCCTCCATCTCGTCTTTCTCTTCGCCGGCCGCTTCCCGGCTCTCGTGGGCGAGTTGGCGGCCCGGCGTGGCCGGAGTCGGGGAGTCGTCGCTGGCTTGCTTCAGCGATGCGGTGGAAACCTGGCGAGAGTGCGCCAGAAGCAGGCTGGCAGAACCGAGCAGCAGCAACACTGCGGCGAGAGTTCGAATCCAGGTCTTGGGCAAGCCCCTCATCGTGCCACCCCCGCCGGCTGCAGAACGCGCCGCACGATTTCCTGGGCCAGTGCGGCCGCTTGCCCTTGCAGACCCTGTTCGGCCGCGAGCCGGTCCTGCTCGATGTCCGCCTTGGCGGCTTGCACCTGGGTCTGTGCCTTACTGCGGGCCTCATTGACGGCATTGGCACGGCCTTGGATGGCGGCCTGCCTGCGGGCTTCCTGCGCCCGGAACACCGCCGCGCGCGCCTCGCGTAGCCTTTGCTCGTACTCGGAGGTGCGGGCATCGGCGGCCGCAATGTCGGCCTTCGATTTCTCGATCGCGCCCTCGGTCTTGCTTCGCCGTTCAGCCAGCACCCGCTGCAGGGGCTGGTGCACGATGCCCTTATAAAGGACGTACAGCAACGCCACCAGAATGACTGTCGGAACCGCTCCGAGCAGTAATTCGCCTAGTTGTTGCAGCGTCTCATCCATGGGGTGCTGTTGTTTATAGACGGAAAATGAGGGCTTCTAGAAACTGTTAAGTCTAACGTCGGGAGAAGTTTAATGTCAACGCAAGAAGATCGTTTGGTCGATTCTTAAATGGGCTGGTGCTGAAAGGAGTATGGTGCTGGATT
>QHVR01000443.1 GCA_003223595.1 Acidobacteriota bacterium | reverse complement strand
ACCCTTCGGAACTTCTGTCCAGCGGAACGACTCATGCCTCCAAGGTAGGCTTGCGCTTGCTTTCCACCGGCTTCATCACCGTCTCAGCATTCCCCGGGTGGACGCCCACTTATTCCCGGGCTGCGCGAAAGTGGTGGAGAAATAAAAAGTGGGAGGAAAGCAGCTGTCATATCAGTTCGTTCAAAAAACAGACAAAGCCCTGAGCCGAGCCGCGCAGATGCCACACAGCCCCGAAGGGCTCTTTTTATTGGTCTGGGACGTGACGTCATTAGCGAAAACATTGGGGTTTGCGGCCATCAATTCGTCCCGCTTGAGGAAACTCCGCAGCCATAATTCGCGTCGAACCTAAGAGGTATCAATTTCTGAGGTACGACGAGGATGGGCTGATTGGTTCTAAATCTGCGATGGTTGAAGCTGGTCGTGGCGTCCGGCTCCGTTTTGTTGATCTTCACCAGCTTGACCTCTTCAGCCGCCTTGGCCCAGGCGATTGCAAGCTCTCCTGCCAACGACAGCGTTCTTCCGGACGCACCCGAACCGGGACAAAATTCCATTTCACTGCAAGCCTATGATTCACAGCAGACGGGCACCGGAACCATTACGGGCACTGTCCTCGACACCAATCGAGAGGTGCTTCAGGGCGCCAGCGTCACGGTGACGGCGCAATCTGGTTCTGTGATACGGAATGCGCAATCTGGCGCCGACGGTCAGTTCGCCTTGACTGGCTTACCACCAGCTACTTACAAGCTCACGGTAACAGCGCCGGGCATGAGCGCATTCACCTCTGCCGAGATTGCTTTGCGGCCAGGCGAGTCCCGCATCCAACCGGCGGTGATTCTGTCGGTTTCTGGCGGGTCCACCACTATCACGGTGAGTGGAGACAAGGAGCAGCTTGCCGAGCAGCAGTTGCACATCGCGCTACAGCAGCGCATCGGCGGCGTGATCCCGAACTTTTACAGCACCTATGACTGGAACGCGCCGCCCATGCAAGCGAAACAGAAGTTCCAGCTTAGCTTTCGTTCCATCGTCGATCCGGTCGCGTTTTTCACCGTGGCCGGCCTTGCGGGCGCCGAGCAGTATAAGAACGTCTTTCCCGCGTACGGCAGCGGCATCGAAGGATATGGAAAGCGATACGGCGCCGCATTCGCAAATCACGCGTCTGGAATCCTGCTGGGCAGAGCCGTTTATCCCGCAATTTTCCATCAAGACCCACGCTATTTTTACAAGGGTGAAGGTAGTATCGCTTCGCGCGCGCTGTATGCCGTATCCGCCGCCGTTATCACTAGGGGCGATGATGGACAGTTGAAACCGAATTACTCGCATCTGCTGGGCAGCTTCTCCGCTGCAGCCATCTCGAACCTTTATTATCCGGCTGCCGATCGCGGCGCTTCCCTGGTCCTGTTCAATGGCCTGGCGAGCACGGGCGCGGACGCGGTCGCCAATCTAATCCGCGAATTCGTCCTGAAGCAGATCACCTCGCACGTCCCCCAATCCGCTAACGACGAACCGTAGAACCCAGCCCCTTGGGATAACAATTTCGGTGCCCCAATAAGCCCTTTGGCTTGAGTGGGGCAGTTCCCTCTATAACTTTTTTTCTTATATACCTTGACATGTATATTCCGGTACGAGTATATACAAAGAGTGGAATCCGTCTTCGACATCCTGGCAGAGCCCAACCGCCGAGCCATTTTGAGCTTGCTGGTCTCATCCCAACAGTCGGTGGGAGAAATCGAGCGTCAACTTCGGATGCCGCAGCCAATGGTGTCAAAGCACCTGCGCGTCCTGCGCGAGGCCGGTTTCGTGGAATCCACAGTCGACGCACAGCGTCGTCTGTACCGCCTTAAGCCCGAACCCTTTCAGGAAGTGGATGCCTGGCTGGCTCCCTTCCGCCGCTTCTGGTCCGCTCACCTCGATGCTCTCGAACGCCACCTCGACCGCATGGATCCGCCAACAGCGTCCAAACAGAAAACGAAGAAAAAAACCCGCCGTCCCAACGGCGGACGTGACAAAGGAGCAAAGAAATGAAGATTAAACTCACCAGCATCTACGTCGACGACCAGGACAAGGCCCTGCGCTTCTATACCGAAGTGCTGGGCTTCGTTAAGAAAACCGATTTCAGTCAGGGCCCATTTCGCTGGCTCACGGTCGCCTCACCCGAGGACCCGGAGGGCACTGAGCTGCAGCTGGCGCTCAACAATAATCCCCCCGCCAAGGCGTATCAGCAGGCCATCTTTCAAGACGAGCGTATGAAGGCGCGCGGCGCCGAGTTCACCATGCCGCCGAAGGACGTAACCGCCTCCAAGATCGCCATGCTGAACGACACCTGCGGAAATCTCATTCAGATCACGCAATTGATGCGCTGGTAGAGCGGAGAGAAGGGAGAAGAAGATGAGCGATCGCCAGCACTACACACCGAGTCCGGCCTACGGCGCGCAGGTAAATAAGAACGGGGAAGACCAAAGCAAGTGGACTCTCGTTCTCGTCCG
>QHVR01000442.1 GCA_003223595.1 Acidobacteriota bacterium | reverse complement strand
AAAGCGGCATTGCCAAAGATGCTCGCGCGTCTGCAGTCAGCTTCATGAACTCGCGGCGATCCAGGTCGAGTCGCGACGCGGTCACTTCGACTCCTCTCTCAGGAATTTCACGCAGACCGGCGAGCCTACTTCCAGAACTTGCTCGGTGGCGGTCAGACGCCCGGTCTTCTGATCGATGCGGAAGATGACGATGTTGTCGGATTTCGAATTTTCCGCCAGCAGGAACTGCCCCGTGGGATCGATTTCGAAGCTCCGCGGGATCTTGCCTTGCGTCGGAACGTCGTCGATATGCGTCAGGGTGCCTTTGTCCGGATCGACGGCGAAGACCGCGATGCTGTCATGTCCGCGGTTGGAGGTGTAGACAAATTTTCCGGAGGGATGAACGTGGACTTCAGCGTCATCGTTCTCGCCTTTGAAGTCTTTCGGCAGAGTTGAAATGGTCTGCAGCCGGCGCACTCTGCCCCTGTTCAGATCGACTGATAATGCGGTCACTGCCGAGGCCATCTCCGCCACAACGTAGCCGAACTTGCCGGAAGGATGCAGCGCGAAATGGCGTGGACCGGAACCCGGATCGAGCTTCACGAACGGCGGAATGTTCGGGGTGAGCGATCCTTTGCTGCTATCGAATCTGTAAACCAGCAATTCGTCGAGCCCGAGATCATCGACAAAAGCGAAGCGGTTGTCAGGCGATAGGTCGATGGAGTGACCGTGCGGGCCTTCCTGGCGCTTGGGGTCGGCCCCATGTCCATGGTGTTGCACGAACGTTGTCGCTTCGCCGATCCCGCCGTCCTCGTGAATCGGGAAGACTGCGACGCTCCCGCCGGTGTAGTTCGCCACCAGCACCCATTTCCCGCTCTTGTCGACGATGATGTAGCAAGGATCGGCGCCGCGGGATGGGACTTCGTTGAGGAAGGTCAACTTGCCGGTTGCGCGATCGACCGAGAACGCGCTCACTCCGCCGCTGTTGGGGCCTTTGTAATTTCCAAGTTCGTTCACGGCATACAAAAAACGCCCGTTCGGATGGAGTGCCAGGAAAGATGGATTGGTCGTTTCCGCGACGAGCCCCAGCGACGTGCTCTGTCCGGTCACGGCATCGAAGCGATAGGCGTAAATACCCTTGCTCTTACTGCCTTCCTGCGTGTAGGTGCCGACATAGAAAAGATACTTGCCGTCGGCCGCAGCCGCCGAGGCAAAGGACGCTACAAACGTCATAACTAACAGGAGCAGCGCGAAACCCGGATAGAGATGCGAAGTTTTCATGCGAATAATAGAAACGCATTTGCGTGATTCGCGCAAGCAGGCCATCGCGAGGTTCGAGAGGCCGGGATCTGCAGGAGACCTAGCGGAGCTGCGTCTCTAACATAGAGAGAGAGATAAAGAGCCGGCGCTACTTCGTCAGAGGTCACTGGCTTTCCCCTTCTTTGCCGGAATTTCGGCTACGACTTCCAGTTCTCTATCGCCGCTCTGCCAGACCTGTTCGCGGATGGCGCGGGGCAGGATGATGCAGCCGTGAGACGCCGTTCCCGGATTTGCCTTGGAGTCTCCATGGATCAGAAATCCGGCGCGGGCGTGGGTCTGAGTTTCTGCCGCAGGTTCGAGGCGCAGAACATAAGGACCGTGATCCTGCGTATCGACGGGAGGGCCGGTGATGGTCCATCGGCCGCACGGGATCGGCCCAACATTTGGAACGTTCTGCAACGCTGGGTTGTTCTTTCCCTGGTTCGCGCCGGAGTATCCGGTGGCGACGGGGCGGCCGTCCTGCTCAAGGTCTCCGCTTTGCTGGGCGTAGGTCCAGGCGAAGGCGTTCAGGTCAGTGGGCGAAGTTTTTGGAGTAGACATGCTTGCTCCTTGGCTCGTACCGCGTGAAAAAAAGTTTGGACCCTTTTGCGCAAAGTATTCAATCGATGAGAGTTGCTGGCGAGGTATCCTAACTTGTGCCCGCAAAGTCTTCTATTTACAAGGGTTACACGCAAAGTCTTCTGAGATAAGGAGTTGCGGTGGGCTCCTCTGTTGTTTTCTGCTGTGGGTTGAGGAATCGTGCTCATGATCCCAGTGTGCGCTTCCTATTACCTGGGTAAAGGTTATGCGTCACATCGAGAAGATTTTGTTGTGGAAAACGCTCAGATGCTTTCGGCGTTGCGGCACGGCGGAGTCGTATACCTCCTATAAAAAACGGCGGAGCTTCGCTCCGCTGGACAGCCGATGGCGGCTGTCCCTACATCGGCCACTTAGCGGGATTCGCCGGGCTTGCACTCGCGGGGGTAGAATCTTCGCTGGTAAGGGACAGACCTATGGCTGACGAAACTCCCAACCGGCCTCCTGCAGCTCCGCCTGCTCGAACGCCCCCTCCCTCTCCTCCAACTGTTCCTCAAGACGCTGCGCCTTCGGCCTCTCCAGCCAGCCCTACGGGGCCGACGATCAACATTGGCGAAGAGTACGGGACTGCAAAGAAGAATCTGCCGCCCACGAAGATTGTGCTGATTGCGATCGGTGCGGTGGTGGTGGTGGTTCTGATCGCGTCGTTTCTCAAACGCGCCAAGCCGCAGGGATCGGGATCGCTGGATAACGTGGTCGCGGTCGAGATTCCGGGCCAAAATTCGACCATGGTGGCCCTCACTTTCACGCTGCACAACGGCAGCGACAAGGCTCTTTATGTGCGTGAGCTGCAGGGGAAGGTGACGACGTCCAGCGGCGAGTCGACCGCGGATGCAGTGTCGTCGGTGGACTTCGAACGGTATTTCCAGGCGTTCCCGGCGCTGAAGGAAGGGGCGCAAGTGCCGCTCGCGCCTGAGGTCCGGCTGGAAGTGGGGCAGAGTGTGTACCGCTGGATGCGTTCCAGCAGCGCAAGTCCGTGAGTGCGGTGATTTGGCCTTATAACTACACGGTGCCGATCGTGCTGACTAAGTAGGAATTGGGGAGTGTTCGGGCTTCGGCATTCCGAATTCCCACGTCTCGCGAAGGCGGCGAGACATGGGGCACCCAACTTTTAATTTGCCTTGGGCGCAAAAAGCTGTCGAGCTTCGCTCGACTGGACAGCCGAAGGCTGTCCCTACATAAAACCTTGGCACTTCACCAGGCGTGCTTTATCGCTTTCGCGAATTTGTCTGGGGGGAGCGTGTTTAGTACGTCTTCTTTGGTTAGCCAGGCACGGCGCGCTTGCAGAACTCCGTAGCGGATTTTTTCCATGTGCGAGGTGTGGTGCGAGTCCGTGTTGATCACGATCTTCACGCCGTGTTGCTTGGCCTGCCTGAGGTTGTTGTCGTTCAGGTCGAGGCGGTCGGGATAAGCGTTCAATTCCATCGCGACTTTGTGTTTGGCCGCGGCCGTTAATACGGCGTGCATGTCAAAGGGATAGGAATCGCGGCGCAGTTGAATGCGGCCCGTGGGATGTCCGATCAGGGAAGTGTTCGGGTTCTCGATCGCTTTGATCAACCGCTCGGTCATCTTGGCGGATTCCATGTTGAAAACCGAGTGGACGCTGGCGATCACGATGTCCATTTGAGCAAGGACGTCGTTGGAAAGATCGAGGTCACCTTCGGCCAGAATATCGACTTCGATTCCAGCGAAGATAGTGATGCCGTCGATTTTCTTTGCTGCTTCGCGAATGCGGTGGATGTGTTCGACTGCGCGCTTGTCATCGAGGCCATTGGCGAAGGCGAGGTTCTTGGAGTGATCCGTGATCGCCATGTATTTGTAGCCGCGTGCCTTCGCCGCTTCGGCCATTTCTTCGATGGTGTTTCGGCCATCCGTCTCGACCGTGTGCATGTGCACATCGCCTTGCAGGTCCGCCTGCGTGATGAGGCGGGGCAGGGCATGGTTCTGCGCCAAGTCGATCTCGCCCAGGTTCTCGCGCATCTCGGGCGCGATGTAGTCGAGTTTGAGCTTGTCGTAGATTTCCT
>QHVR01000441.1 GCA_003223595.1 Acidobacteriota bacterium | reverse complement strand
TCGCGCAGCCCTCGCGCGATGCGCAACCGACCTCGTCCGTATTCTTTCCCACTGACATTTTTCCCTTTACCGATGTGCCCGAAAAGGATCCGAGTACTGGAGAGACCGGCGGGTTGCTCGATCGGGCCGTCGCCGACAAGGTAGCACCGAAGATCTTTTTCTCGAACACGTCGTATGAGTATTGGGGGCGCGTGTGCGCGTTGATTCACGTCAGCGCCGACGGCAAGCAGGACGCGCCCATTTCCGACAGCGTGCGCATCTATCACTTCACCGGCGAGCAGCATTTCCCGGGTCCATGGCCTCCGGCGAAAGGAGAAGGCGATTTGCTGGGACAACAACCCGAATCGCCACTCGCCATCCGATACTTCTGGCGCGCCATGTTGGCGAACATGGACGCCTGGGTACGAAGCGGCATTCTTCCTCCGCCCAGCAGTTATCCTCGAATTGCGGATGGGACGTTGGTGCCCGTACAGCAGTACGCATTTCCCGTGGTCCCAGGGGTGAACAAGCCGCACGAAGCCAATGCGGCTTACCGCCTGGATTTCGGTCCGAACTGGCGCAATGGGATTCTTAGCGTCCAGCCACCGAAAGTTGGCGAGGCCTTCCCTGTTCTGGTGCCGCAAGTGGATGCGGATGGCAATGAGCGCGACGGAGTGCGCTTGCCCGAGATCACGGTGCCCTTGGCGACTTACGCGAGTTGGAATCTACGCGATCCCTCGATCGGGGCACCGGATCAGCGCGTATCATTTGAGGACTCGTACATTCCTTTTCCAAAGACCGCGGCGCAACGACAAAGGAGCGGGGACCCGAGACGTTCGATAGAAGAACGCTACGGGAGCCGCGAAGAGTACATCATTCGTTACACGAAAGCGGTGGACGATCTGATTCAGCAGCACTGGATTCTGCCCGAAGATCGTGAAGCGGTCCTCGCGCGCGGGGAGCAAGAGTGGGATCAGGCGACCCAGTGAGAATCGGAAAACGGTTCGCGATCGAGAGCGAACCCCAGCGGCTAAAGCCGCGATGATTTGCGGTACGTACGGCACGAACTAAAGTCGTGCCCCTCCCCGGTGATGCCCTTCCGGGTGGTGCCCTTCCCGCGCATGCCCGCGTTCAGTCGTGCGTTCGCCAGGTTACACGCCAGACAATCAGTCAGGTGAGCTTGCATTCGCGGCGGTTGGAGGATTGATGTCGTACTCCGGGTGAGGCACGCCCATCATCCACTTGTCGAACCATCCCACGATGTGGTCCAGACGTTCGATCCTATGCCAGGGCTCGCCGGAGCGGGAGAGTTCGTGACTCTCGCGCGGAAAGACGACCATCGCGGTGGGACGTTTCAGGTACTTAAGCGCACGGAACAATTGCTCGCCGCCGGAGTCCGGCGGAGTGCGATAGTCGGATTGCCCGAGCACGAACAAAACCGGCGTATGAATGTTCTTCACGAAGGTGATGGATGAGCGGTTGTTATAGTCCTGCGGATCTTCGAATGGAGGAGCCTTAAACCAGTTGGGCTGGAAGAGAGTGAAATCGGCCGTGTACCACCATGACGCCCAATTGGATATGTCGCGTTGCGATACTGCGGCGGCAAAGCGATCCGTGTGGGTAATGGTCCAGTCGGTAAGTACGCCGCCACCGCTGCCGCCGGTCACACCGAGCTTCTTCTCGTCTATGTAGCCGCGTTTGAGCAGTTCGTCGACTCCGGCCATCAGATCGCGGTAGTCGTCCCCGGGATAGTGATACTGAATGATGTTGCCGAAATCCTGTCCGTAACTGGTGGAGCCTCGCGGATTGGGGTAAAGAACTACATAGCCCTTGGCGGCCATCCACTGAAACTCGTGGTCAAAGACCCAGCCGTACGCAGCGTGGGGACCACCGTGGATATTCAGGATGAGCGGATATTTTTTATGGGGATCAAAGTCCGGCGGTTTCTGGATCCAGCCCTGGATGTGCTTGCCATCGAAGCTGGTGTAATTGATCTCCTCAGGCGAAGTCAGATTGAGTTGCGACCAGAGCTTCTGATTGAAATCTGTGATGCGTGTTTGTGTGCCGTCCGCTGAAACGGTGAACAGGTCTCCGACCTCGACCGGAGTGGAGACGAGGGTGACGATAGCGTTGTTGGAGTTCACCGAAAAGTCGAGTACTGCCTGGTCGCCGTGCGTCACCTCAGTGACTTTTCCGCTCTGTGCGTCGACGCGCACCAGAGGAGTCCGTCCCTGCTTTTCTCCGGTATCGAAGAGCGAGCGGCCGTCGCTGGACCAATAGAGAGAGCGGGCGCGTCCTCCGCGAGGAGCGGCGTTATCGCCGAAAACCGAGCT
>QHVR01000588.1:608-9562 GCA_003223595.1 Acidobacteriota bacterium | reverse complement strand
CACCCGCCTTGTGCCAGATCGTCATAGAACAGCCCGAAGCCGGCGCGCAGAACCGTCTTGCCGCTGCGTTCGAGAGCATAGGTGAGTCCTAAACGGGGAGCAAACTGCTTGCGATCATTGTGCGGTAGGCCGCGGATCAGCGAAATGCCTAGAACTTGCAGCGTGAGGTAGGCAGGGTTCTCCGTCTGGCTGCGCCCGGACGCCGTGAACAGGCCGAAAGTGGTTTGATAGCGCAGGCCGTAGTTGAAAGTCAGGTGCGGCGTCACTCGCCACGAATCTTGCGCATACAACGCCAGCCGCTGCACGTTTTGCGAGAAACTGCCGTCGCTCGCCGGCGTGCTCGCCGCGCCGGCAGCGTAATCGACGCTGAACTGCGCTGGATTCGCCACGTAATACGTTGGATCTTGCGGGAAGGTGTACAAGGTTTCGGCATTCCCCGGGAAAGCCCCGCCCAGCACCGGTTCATGAATGAAGTTGATTCCAAACTTAAACGAGTGATCTCCGGTCGCATGCCCGACGTCATAACGAAACTGATACTTCTGCTGGTTCCGCAGATCGGGAAACGCCGTAATCGCGGTTATGAACTGGTTATCGCCATACGTTTCAAACCCCGATACGGTCTGCGAAGTGGCGCTGAAAGGAAATGCCAAGGCAAAACCCAGATCCGAATTTCGACGCTGGGTCAGGTGCAACCCGCTCGCGCCAAACACGAACGTTCCCAGCCACGACGGACTGAACGCGTAGGAATTGCTGATGACGGCATTGAGGTAGTTGTTGTGGGTCAGCAGTCCGGTCGAGGGCAGCGTGCCCTGCTGCACCAGATTGTTATGCGTGGTGTAGTTGTCGGTCGATGCGCGCAAGAACCACTGCGATTTCACTGATTGAGCCCAGTCAAACCGGAGTGACCCGATGTAATCCCTGAATGGCACAGGAGTGTTCTGCGGAACGTCAATGGAAGTGGCGCCGGGGATCAGGCCGCTGGATGCCAGGCTGGACAGCGCATTGAACTGGGCCGTCACGGCCGGGCTATACGCAATGCTGGCGTTTTCGTGAACGTATTCGAAGGACGAAAACATCCAGACCTTATTGCTCTTGAGCGGACCTCCCAAGGTGAACACGTAATTCTGCCGCGAGAAGGGCTGCTTCGGATCGGGAGCCGGATTTTCAATGGGAAAGCGCGCATTGAGAGCCGCCGCACGGTGGTAGAAAGCCGCATCGCCATGCCATTCGTTGCTGCCCCGTCGCGTCGTAATCACGACCGATCCCGCGGTTGTTCCTCCGGTATCGGCATCCTCGTTAGCCGTGCGCATGGCAAATTCCTGGATGGTCTCAGGAGAGAAATTCTGGAGAAATCCGCCAATGAAGTCGTCGGAATTATCGCCGCCGTCCACGGAAAGCTCATTGTTCAGGCCCGAACTGCCTCCCGTAGCGACGGCGGTGATGCGAGCTTTCGTGGGGTCAGAGGGCTCCACCGGTTCGGTGCCGGGAGCGAGATAGGCGATGTTGGCAAAGCTACGCGCCGCGAGTGGAAGATTCTGCAAATCCTGCCGGCCGATCACGCCCTGATGTACCGCGCTCGCCACATCGATCGGTTCCGTCGTGATCGAGGAACTCTGGCCTTTGACCGTGACGCTCTGGGCCGAAGCCGCGGGCCTGAGTGTCACGGTAATTTCGCGCACGGAACTGACTGCGACGGGAACCTCGGCGACAGCGTCGGAGAACCCCGCTGCGCTCACCACAATCCGGTATCGTCCCGGCAGCAGGTCGTCGATGCGGAACTCTCCGCGGTCCTCGCTGTTGGCTTCGCGCCGCAGCGAAGAGTCGGAAGACTGCGCGACGATGGTGGCGTTGGCAATCCGCGCTCCGGTTACGTCCTGAACACTCCCTCGCAGAGATCCGCGGGGACTCTGCGCCTGGACATCGCTGAGCAGTAGCAGGCTGGAGAGGAGTGTGAACGCCGCTTTCTTCAATAAGGCCATGTATCAGGAAGGATGGAGCGCGCCCCGCGTGAAACCGGGCGAAACGCGAGGGTAGCTTGGCGCGGCAGGATACTACCAGTGCTCGTAGCTTTACCACAGGGGACACAGAGGGCCACAGGGGAATTCCTCTGTGCACCTCTGTGCCCCCTGTGGTGTATGTCTTCAGTCCGACCAGGGCCGAGGCTTTCGATCCCAGCGATGTTTCTTCAATTCGGCGAGCAGATTTTTGTCTAGAGGCCCTGCATCGCTCGCGGCAATGTTCTGCTTGACGTGCTCCGGCTTTCGCATTCCCGCGATGGTGGTGCTTACGGCGGGATGCGAGAGAATGAAGCGCAGTGCCATTTCTGGCAAGGTCATTCCGGAGGGCAGAATCTCTTTCAGTTTCTCCACCCGCGCGATGGTCTGCGGCAGATTCTCTGCACCGAAATAGCCCGCCCGCCAATCACCCTCGGGGAAGCGGGTTTGCAGCGTCATTTTTCCGCCCAGGCTGCCTTCATCCAAGGGCACGCGCGCGATCACGCCGACGTTCATTTCCTGGCAGAGCGGGAACAGTTCGTCTTCGGGCGCCTGATCAAAGATGTTGTAGATGACCTGCACCGCATCGACCAGCCCCGTGCGTACTGCTTTCAGGCCATTCCAGGGCTCCCACCGGTTCAGGCTAAGTCCGAAGAATCGGATGATCCCGTCCTTCTTCAGTTTCTCCACCGTGGATCGGAACTCCGGATCGTTGGCCCACGAGTCGTCCCAAACGTGAAACTGCAGCACATCGATGCTATCCACCCGCAGCTGTTTCCGGATCAGGTCGGCATACTTGAATACGTGCTTGGCCGAGAAGACGTCGCTGTACTTATATTCCGGCAGCGCAGGCCAGCGATCGTTTGCCGGAGGAATCTTCGACGCCGCATACAGGCGCTTGCCTTTGTTGCGCTGCATGGTCTCGCCCAAGAGTCCATCGCTCTTTCCTTCGCCATACGCCCACGCCGTATCAAAAAAATTGCAGCCCAAATCAACCGACAGCTGCAGCGAAGCTAGAGATTCTTTGTCATCGGAGCCGCTCCAGCCGCTCATTCCCCACAATCCGTAGGCGATGTCGCTTACTTCAAATCCCGTACGGCCCAGCTTGCGATATTTCATAATTGCGTCCTTAGGAAGGGTTAACCAATTTTAGTTTTGTGAACTCAACAGCATAATCGAAGCCGCCCCGCTGGCGCTCGGACAAGACCTGAATCCCTTTTCTGACCGGCCATTCCCCATTCAGATTTTTCATAGGCCGCATCAAAATTATTGTGCACGCAAGCTTGGCTTCGGGGTGTTTAATGGAGCTAGATCATACAGAAATAGGAGTCTCTCCCATGAAAAGTGAATATCCATTTAATCCCACGCCGGGCAAGAGCGAAGAAGAACTGAAGGCGCCGCCGTCCCGCTTCATTGATGAGAAGATCTCCGATGAAACCGGTACGGAAACGAAGGCGGATAGCGCAATGGCGCCCGCAGGTCTGAGCAATCCTTTCTGGAACTAATTACCGTAATTCTCCTCAGCGCCGGTCGGAAACGATCGGCGTTTGTGTTTTTAGGTCAGCGGAGAATGGGCAAGCACAAGCAGGGGCGAGTCGCGAACTCCAGACCTGACATTTCTTCCAGCGCCGGATGCAGCATGGAATCGCGGCAGGGCTCGAGCGTAATCACAAAAGGCAGCGAATTCTTTTCAAACCCGGGTTTCTGCAGGAGGGAATCGATGTTCAGGTGATGAGCCGCAAGGATCTGCGCCAAGCGAGCAACGATTCCAGGCTGGTCGCGCACAAAGAAGCGCAAATACCATGCCGTCTCAAAATCGCTGGAGACGATAGGCCTCAAGACCTGGCTCGCGATCTCTCTTCTGCCGCCTGAGAGCGCCGCGGCCACAAACATCACATCCGACACCACCGCGACCGCCGTAGGATCGCCTCCCGCGCCTGCTCCTAGAAAGGCCATATCGCCGCCGTACTGCCCTGACGTGAGCACCAGGTTGAGATTCCTCTGCACACGCCCGAACGCCGAATCCGAGGGCACCAGGCAAGGCCCAACCTCGGCAAAAAGAGTGTCGCCGTTCAGATCGGCGCGTGAGATTTGCCGGATCGTGCATCCCAACTGTGCCGCATAGTCAAAGTCCACGGCATCCACCGCGCGGATCGTCCGCGCGCGCACAGATTCCGGTGTCAGTTGCGTGTGCAATCCCGCCAGCGCCAGAATGGCCAACTTGGCTCGGGCGTCGCCGCCATCCAGATCTTCCGATGCGTCCGCCTCGGCGTATCCGCGAGCCTGCGCTTCTTCCAAAGCCTCGCTGAAGGGAATTCGTGCACTCTCGATGCGGCTCAGGATGTAATTGCAGGTTCCGTTCAGAATCCCGGCAATGCCGTGCAGTCGGTCGCCGCTGAGTCCCGCGCGCAAAGCGGGGAGTACGGGAACTCCACCTGCCACAGATGCCCCAAATTCAAGCTGAACTCCATTGCTCGCGGCTAATTGGAGCAGATCGGGACCGTGGCGTGCGATCAGTTGCTTATTGGCAGTGACGACGGACTTGCCGGATTCGAGCGCACGCCGAACGATCTGCTCCGCCGGATTGATTCCACCAATGAGCTCGATCACGATGGCAACATCGGAGTCCAGCACCGAATCCACGTCCTCGGTCCAGACGACGCCAGCCGGAACCCATTCCTGCTTCTTGCGTGCAATGTTGCGATTGCAAATGTGAGTGAGTTGCAGAGACTGGTTGCCACTCTCGCACAGAATCTTCGCAACCGCTCGGCCGACGGTCCCGAAGCCGATCAGCGCAACTTTGCAGGCAGAACTTTTGTCGGCTCCGTTTTCAGGAGCGACTTTCGTTACGCTTTTGGAAACATTCGTCGACAAACCATCCGCCTGACTGGAAATGGGATTCCATATGATACTTGGCAGCGGTGCTTCCGCAAAATCTGGGCGGTTAGATGCGCAAGCTTGAAGAATGCTGGCATGCTCCACTGGGGCGGCATGCCGCGCTCACGGCGCATCAAAGTTGATAATATGGTGCCTGCCTGCTGCGCAACATCAGCGGGAGCATCGCGGACACGCTCTTTTACAAGCGCCTCTCGGTTGGAGCGCGGCGGTCTGCAACCCGGCAGCGGGAGGAGAAGGAATGATTCGAAAGTTCGCCACGGCTTGCGTATTGCCATCGCTGGTGTTGATTGCGATGCTTACTGCGGCCGCAGCCGTTCACGCCCAGCAAACCCCAGCCGCCCCGCCCCCTGACCAACCGACTCAAACCGAGCAGCAGCCCCAAGGGCAATCCTCCAGCAGCCAGGAAGCCGCACCGGAAGAAATTGACCGCCCCGTCAAGAAGAAGGTCCAAGGATATGAGAAGTGGACGTTCAATGTCGGCGGCGGCGCGAGTCTTACCAATGGAACGACAAAGACTTTCGTGCGGGGTGGAGGTGGGATTGCTGCTGCCGGCGCCGCGCGCAATTACAGCAAGTATTTTGGCATCCGGCTCGACTTCCAGTTCGACAATCTTCCCTTGCGCACCTCGGCCCTGCAAGCCGCCCAAGCCACTGGCGCTACCAATCACGTTTATTCCTTCACTCTCGACCCCATCATCAATATTCCCGTGAGCAGCAACTGGGGTGGCTACGTCGTGTTCGGCCCGGGTTATTACCACCGTTCTGGCAAACTTAATGCTTCCACTGCCATTCCGGGGTCGGCCTGCAATTCATTTTTTCTGTGGTGGGGGCACTGCTATAACGGCAGTCTGCCCATCAATGGCCAGTTTCTGCACGAAAGCCAAAATGAGTTCGGTTATAACTTCGGAGGCGGGATTACGCGCAAGATCCGGCCGAACATGGATTTGTATGCCGAGTTCCGATATCTGCACGGTAAGCGCAACAACATCAGTACCGATTTGCGTCCGATTACTGTGGGGATCCGCTGGTAGAGGTGCCGTGCCGGCGCTGGCGGTGTTTTATTCAGGATTCGTTCTGTAGGTCCACAGGGCGGCACTCTGCTGCTGCAGTTGCACGAACGAGGATCCGCCTGTTCCCTGCTTCACAGAAGTGCCCGCATTAGACTCTCGCAGTGCGGATTCGATCACGCTATGCTTCGGCGCTAGCGAACAGGCGGGATCGGTTGCCTCGGCCTCGCCGCTCAGCAGGAACGCCTGACATCGACAACCGCCGAAATCTTCTGCGCGGTGATCGCAACTGCGGCAGGGTTCCGCCATCCACGACTCTCCGCGGAAGCGCTGAAAAGATTCTGATTCCTCCCAGATCCACTGCAGCGGCCGGTCCCGTACGTTCTCGAAACTCATTTGCGGCAGCACTTCCGCCGCGTGGCACGGCAAAACTTTGCCGGAAGGATTGATCAGCATTAATCTCTGCCCCCACCCGCCCATGCAGGCCTTGGGATACTTTGCATAATAGTCGGGAATCACGGCGTCGATCCGCATGCGTCCGGCAAGCCGCTTTTCTGCTTCGGCAACGATGGCAACTCCCTTCTCGACCTGCTCGCGCGTGGGCATCAACGCGGCTCGATTGGCTAGGGCCCATCCGTAGTATTGCGCGTGTGCAATCTCGACGCGGTCCGGATTCAACGTCTCAATAAACGCAATCATCTCTTCGAGGTGATCCAGATTCTGCCGATGCACCACCAGATTCACCGTGAATGCAACTTTGTACTTTCGGATGGCCTGGGAAAGTTCAATCTTATGCGCGTGTGCCTTGGCACCCGCGATCCAGTTGGCCGCTTCTTCACGGGAATCCTGAAAACTTATCTGGATATGATCGAGGCCGGCACCCATCAGGGCTGCCAACCGCTGATCGTTCAGTCCAACGCCAGACGTGATGAGATTAGTGTAAAGCCCCGCCGTTCGCGCCGCCGAAACGAGTTCTGTCAGATCCATCCGCGCCAGCGGTTCGCCGCCAGTGAAGTGGGCGTGCAGCATGCCCAACTGTCCTGCTTGCTGAAAGACGCTCGTCCACTCGCCGCTCGAAAGCTCCGACTGCGTTCCCGCCAGCTGCATGGGATTGGAGCAGTAAACGCAGTGCAACGGGCAGCGGTGCGTGACTTCGGCGATGAGTGCGAGAGGGCTGGGCAATGTTGTAATCGAATAATTTTGTAATCGGGTAATCTAGGCGTTCCGGGTAAAGTTGCAAATTACAAAATTACCCGATTACCAAATTACAAAATCCTTTCAGTAATCAACGATTCGTCTGCGCTGTAACTGTTCCAAGAAACCGCTGATATCCCCGCGGATCTTCTCCGGATCCGTGGTTCCAAACTCCTTCTGCAGTTCTGCAATGAGCTCTCCGAACGTGCGCTGGCCATCGCAGCGCTCCAACACCTCTCGCCCCGTCCCATGTAGCTTGATCGCGCCTTCGGGATACAGCACCATGCGGTTCTCTTCCGTTCCTCCCCAGCGGCATCCGGTGGCGAGACGTGGTCGGCTTTCATCCAAAGGAGCAGGCATGTCGGTTAGATGCGAAACGCGCCCGGAGGAGGCCAACCCGGCTGCACATAGGCGAAATAAAGAGCGTCGAGTTGCGCCCACAGAATGTCGCACTTATCCCGCAGAGCCTGAATGGCGAGTTCCTGCTGTCCTCGGGTCTTGGCATTCTCGTAGACGTAGTTCACGGCGTAGTGCGCATCTTCTGGTGCCTGCGTCAGTCGCGCTTCAAAATAATCCAATCCTCCAGAAAGCCAGGGGTAGTGCTGGCGTAATTTTTCCATACGCAGCGAAATCAAGTCGCGGGAGAACAATTCCGTTAACGACGACGCGACCGCTTCCAGTAAGCTGCGGCTGCGCACGATGTTCAGATATTCGTTGACTGCGAAGCGAGTCGCAGGAAGGATTCCAGTTCCGGCGCGAACCTGATCGGGCTCGAGCCCCGTCGCTTCCGCGAGCTTTAACCACCGCTTGATTCCTCCTTCACTGGCTGCATCACCGTCGTGATCAATGACGCGCTTGCGCCACGCGCGGCGAAACTCAGGATCGGTGCCGCGCGACAGGATGATCGCGTCCTTGATCGGGATCATGCTCTGGTAGTAATAACGGTTCAGGGCCCAAGCCTGCAGCTGCTCGCGGCTGAGACGGCCTTCGTGCATCAGCAGATGGAACGGATGTTTGTGGTGATAGCGTTCTTCGCCTACGGCCCGCAATTGTGCCCGCAGTTCGTCGAATGAAAGCAGGCGCTCAGCGCTTTCCTCTAGAGTTCGAACTGCCATCCATCCTCCGCGATATCCCAACCGGCGTCGCGCACCTGCCGGTATTCTCGACCCGCCTCGTTCAGCATCGGATTCGTATTGTTGATGTGGATATAGATTTTACGGGGACGATGCAGTTGCGCCAACTGCGCCAGGCTGCAAGAGACGGGAACGTGTCCCATCTCCTTCGCGGTCTGACCGGAACCTTGAATCTTAATCAGTTCGTCATCCCTCCAGAATGTCCCATCGAACAGCAGCACGTCGACGCCTTCCAATTCCTCTCGCAGCGCGTCGGTAATGTGCGGGACCGCAGGCACATAGGCGAGGCGCTTGCCCGAAGGGCTTTCCACCAATAGTCCGAGCGACGCTTCACTGCCAGAAAGCTGCGCGCGTTTCGATGGAGAAACGTAGCCAGGAAAATGCTCGCCGATCGACCGAGCGCGACACCTTACCTTCGAATCATGACCGGAGGCATCGGTGAGTGAAAACCACGTTCCAAGGACAAGATCGATCCACCTCACCTGGTCGGGGACGCGCTGCAGCATAGCAAACATGGAATTGTCTTCGGTCAGGATGCGGCGAATGGATTCGGTTGCGAACACGCACAGCGGCTGCAGTTCACGCAGAAGCAGCAGTCCGAGGACATGGTCGACATCGGCATTGAGCAAAACATCTCCCCGAACAGGTGATTGCCGCAGGCCAGCGCCGGGATGAAGTTCTGGCGTGGACTCGATTTGGGCGCGCAGGTCCGGAGAGGCTCCGAGCAGG
>QHVR01000588.1:0-502 GCA_003223595.1 Acidobacteriota bacterium | reverse complement strand
GCGCATGGAGCGAGTCTAGCAGCGCATGTACGAAGGTTGCGCTTTCTAACGCAAAGAAACGAGCTGAATCCTATCTCCTGTTCCGTGTAGAAGGGATTTGCTCTGCTGCGCTAGGCGCGGCAACCGGCCCAGGTAGCGACTCGGAAATCGCCGCCCGGTTTCCGGAAAACCGCGATGGCAGAGGACGATATCCGCTCCTGGTGCGTACCTTGTACTTCTTGAGCTGATCGCCCATGAGTCTTATCGAAACGCTGCGCCATCCGCTATTGGGATTGGCCTTCGGGTAGTAGGTCAGCGAATACAAGTGAGCCAGGTCATCGCGGATGGAGGCGAAGGCCTGTTGCTCATCTTTCCAGTTCTTGGCAAAGTACGCTTTTCCGCCCGTCGCCGCCGTCATGCGATCAAAAACGACGGTGGAAACAGGTTCCAGTCTGGCTTCCTGCGTGCTGATCATGTAAATCGAGACGCCAGCCGACTGGGCAAACTCGGCGACATCCTCGGG
>QHVR01000440.1 GCA_003223595.1 Acidobacteriota bacterium | reverse complement strand
TCCTGCTTCTGCTGGTTGAAGGCGGTGATCAGGAGGTTCTCGCGTTGCAGCGCCGCCAGGTATTCATCGCGGCTTTGGTCACGCAGGCGCCCGTTTTCGGCGGCGATTTCTTTGTCGATCTGCTTCAGCTGATTATCGATTTCTGCAACCTTGGGGTAACCACTGCCGAATTGCGTCGACAGCTGCGCACGCTGGGTGTCGAGTTCAGCTTGCTTGTCGCGTAGCTTCCCCATCATGGTGATCTCGCCTTCGCGGTGACCTTTGAAGGCAGATGGATCTCCACTGGCGGACAGCTTATAGGTAGCTTCTTTTTGGATGCGATCCATCTCCGCCGCTGCGAGCTCGCGATTGAGTTCGTCCAGCTTGGCAGTGACGATGTTCTGCTTCTCATCCACTCCGAGGATGCTGTGATCCTTCTGATAGCGGACGAGCTTTTCTTCGGAAGTCTGGACTTTAAGCCGGAGATCGTCGATCTCCGTGTTCAGCCAGTCGGAGGTTTGCGTGGCCGCTTCGTACCGCGTTTTGAAATTCTGCTCGGTGAAGGTCCGGACCAGAGTGTTAACGATCTCGGTTGCGAGGCGAGGATCTGGATCCGTATAAGAGATCTGCACTAGTCGGGAATTAGGAATCAGCTGAATGCCAAGACCGCCATGAAAGCGACCGAGAAGCGGGGTGGAGTTTTCGGAATCAAGCTGGAGGCTGGCATCTTCCGCCAGATCCCCGGTGCGATGGCGCGGCGAACTGGTGAATTTTGGATTTTCATCCAGACGCATCACCTGGATCACCTGCATAGCCAGCGCGTCACTGCGGAGAATGGCCGCTTGCGTCTCCAACGCTACGTCGTACTGATAGTCGGTAGAGTTCTCGTCGAAATTCTTGAACCCGAGAACATTGGGAGTCTCGGGGAAAATGGCAACCTTGGACGAAGCCTGGTAAAGCGGGATCGTCTTAAGCGTGGCAATGACGGCGAGGCTGAAGACGATCGCGGTGGTGGCCAAGACGACCCAGCGCCGTTTTTTGAGGACACGAAGATAGTGCAGGAGCGGGCTGTCTTCCGAAGGAAGATAAGGCTGCGGTATTGGACGGCTCGGCTCGAGGATCGTTGCTTCGGTCGGCTGTAACGCTTCGGACTCGACGGAGTCATGGCGTGGTGGTTGAAAATCCATCAATCAAGCCCCAAGATTCCCGCGATCAATTGTGCTGTGCCTACTCGACGTTGGCGCAGTCGATGTTGTCTAGAAGGAGTAGTGCGGATTTTAGCATCTTCGCTGGCGATTTGGCGGGAGATGTTCCTGTGCAAATCTAAGGAAAAACAGTTCCTCAAGTCCCAGAGCGCCTGGGCTGTCTAGCGCTGAAAATTTGGCATTCCAGCCTCGTGGCGGGGAGCGCCGAGCGAAATGGAAATTGTTTTTTGTGCTTTGACACTGAAAAACAAGCCCTATATATTTCTGAAACGACCTCAGTGAACTGTTTCCCATCAAGCTGTTGCAGACCCGGCAGCAGGGCCCAACTCTGTGCGTTCCAGCCGCACTGCGTAGTTCGGTCCGGAGAACTCCTGCATGCCTGAGATTGCGACCACAGAAGCACCAGTTGCCGAACTTCAGGAACTTCCATCCGTGCAGACGACCGAACTGCCGCACATTCGGATCGAACCGAAAAGAGGCTGGGTATCCGTCGACCTGAAAGATCTATGGGAATACCGCGAGCTTCTATTTTTCCTGGCCTGGCGCGACGTCAAAGTTCGCTACAAGCAGACCGCTCTAGGCGCGGCGTGGGCGGTGATTCAGCCGCTGTTCACCATGCTGTTGTTCACGCTTTTCTTCGGACGGCTGGCGAAAGTTCCGTCCGACGGCATCCCCTATCCCTTGTTCAGCTACACGGCGCTGCTGCCCTGGCAACTGTTTGCCTACGCCTTGACGGAGTCGAGCAATAGCGTAATAGCGAACGAGCGCTTGATCACGAAAGTATATTTCCCGAGGCTCATTGTGCCGCTGGCCAGCATCCTCGCGGGCCTGGTGGATTTTGCCATCGCCTTCGTGCTGGTACTGGGCATGATGGTGTGGTACCACGCGGTGCCAACGTGGGCGATTCTGACGCTGCCATTCTTCGTGCTGTTTACGATTGTGACGGCGCTGGCGGTGGGCCTGTGGCTCTCCGCGCTGAACGTGCAGTATCGCGATGTTCGCTACACTCTGACTTTTATTGTGCAGTTCTGGCTGATTGCATCGCCGGTAGCGTATTCAGCGACATTGGTTCCCGCGAAATGGCGCGTGTTTTATGGACTCAACCCCATGGCCGGCGTGATTGAGGGATTCCGCTGGGCGTTGCTGGGGAAAACGGCGGCCCCGGGCGCGATGCTATGGGTTTCGGTGGTGGTGGTCGCGTTCGTGCTGGTGGGCGGGCTGTACTACTACCGCCGCATGGAAAAAACTTTTGCAGATTTGGTGTGATGTCAGCCCATGAGTGATGTGGCCATACGCTGCGAGGGACTCGCGAAGCGGTACGAGATCGGAGAACGCGAGGCCTACAAAACGATCCGCGACGTGATCACGGACGCGGTGGCCGCGCCCTTTCTGCGCAACATTCTTACTACGGAAACGGCAGCCAGGATAAGCCCACAATCTGGGCGCTGAAGGACGTTTCATTCGAGATCAAGCGCGGAGAAGTGGTCGGGATCATCGGCCGCAACGGCGCAGGCAAGAGCACGCTACTGAAGATTCTGTCGCGCATCACCGAGCCCACCGAGGGCCGCGTAGACATCTGGGGCCGCGTAG
>QHVR01000587.1 GCA_003223595.1 Acidobacteriota bacterium | reverse complement strand
TAGAGGAAGGCAACGAAAGCGGCCGGTCGCGTGAGCAGCCCGATCAGCAGCAGGACTCCGAGTGAGATTTCTGTGACAGCCTGCAGCGGAGCAGCCATAGCAGCATGGCTCGCCGCCATGCCCATGACCGCCTTCCACACTGCCGGCGAATGACTCTGCTTGATGTAGTAGTTGATGAGACCGGCGTATCCCGCAGGAGTGTACAGACCCTTGGCCAAATTTTCGAAGAAGACGGAGACGAACATTGCACCGATCGTCACCCGCACGATTGCCAGGCCGTTTGCCGCTAGCGATTGCTGGGACACGGGGCTGATGTCACTGCGCAGTGGGGTGGTGATCGTCGTCATGGTGAACCTCGTTCCATGGATGCTATACCAGATCGCAAATGTTCACAGGGGCTGAAATGCTGGCTAGAAGGGCCAAAGGTCGAGTGGCTTGGAACGCGATTTGCGTGGATTACAATTGCGGTTCTCCAATCGAGGAGTAGATACGCGGTGAACTTGAGAACAGAAATGTCGCAGAGCCGTGATGTCACCCGAGGAATTCGTCCGCTGAGGGCTCGCCGTTTTCCCTTTTCATTTCTCTTGGGCCTGCTGCCTGGGTTGTTATGTGCGCAGAGTGCGCCACCGGCTGCCAATATTCAGGGCTGGCTGATGCAGGATACGAGCAAAGCTGGCGCTGACGCCACGGTCATCTCCAGTGCCCGATTCAAGCCGCAGGGGTGGTATCCCGCAACTGTACCCGGGACCGTACTCACGACCCTAGTCAATAACGGGGTGTATCCCGAACCGCTGTATGGCGAAAACATGCGGGCCATTCCGGAGAGTCTGAACAAGACCAGCTACTGGTACCGAGCCGCAGTGAATGTGCCTGCCGCATACAAGGGGCGGCACACATGGTTACATTTTGGGGGCGTCAACTACAGCGCACAGGTCTGGGTGAACGGTCACGATGCGGGGACGATGCGCGGGGCGTTCATCCGCGGTGACTTCGACATCACGGCATGGGTAAAACCCGGATCAGTGGCGGTGCTGGCAGTGCTGGTTTCGCCGCAACCCCATCCGGGCGTGCCTCACGAGCACACGGTGGCTTTGGGAGTGGGAGCGAATGGCGGCGAATCAGCGATCGATGGGCCTACGTTCCTATCGACGATTGGCTGGGACTGGCTGCCTGCGGTGCGGGACCGCGATACGGGAATGTTTCTTCCGGTCACGATGGATTCCAGCGGGCCGGTAATCGTCAAAGATCCCTTTGTGACCGCGGACTTGTCTCCAGGGTACGACAGCGCTGATCTGCATCTAGCAGCGACGCTGGAAAATAAATCAGCGAAGCCAGTCAGTGGTCTGGTGAAAGGAACGGTTCAGTTACTCAATTCGCAGGATCGGGCGATCACGTTTGAAAAACCAATAACCATTGCAGCGAGCGGGACGGAAATGCTTACGCTGGACAGCAAATCCGTGCCGCAGTTGCATGTCAGCGCGCCGAAGCTGTGGTGGCCCAACGGCTACGGTCCGCAGAATCTGTACACGCTGACGCTGAGCTTCGAGGAAGGAAAAAAGACATCGTCAAGCGAAACCCGGCAGTTCGGAATCCGCAAAATCGAATACCAGGTACCAGACTCGGAAAATCTCACGCTGGTGGTGAATGGAGTTCGCGTCATGGCGCGCGGAGGCAACTGGGGGCTGGACGAGGCCATGAAGCGGGTCACGCGAGAGAGGCTCGATGCGCAGTTTCATCTGCACGCGCTGGCCAACCTGAACATCATCCGCAACTGGGTGGGACAGAACACCAGCCCTGACTTCTACGATATGGCGGATCAATACGGGATGCTGCTATGGGATGAATTCTTTCAGCCCAACCCTTTTGACGGACCGGACCCGACGGACGTTCCTACTTATGTCGCTAATGTTACGGACAAAGTAGTGCGGTACCGCAACCATCCATCCATTGCGGTGTGGTGCGCGCGGAATGAGGGGTATCCACCGAAAGAACTGGATGAGCAACTGAAGGCGCTGATGGGCAAGCTGGATCCTTCGCGGCTGTACCAGTCGAATTCGGCCGAGGGTCGGGGAGTGTCGTCGCATGGCCCTTATTACTGGCGCGCGCCGCGATTTTTCTATCCATTGAACGAAAGTTTCAAGACGGAGACGGGTTCGGTGTCGGTGCCGACTATCGAATCCATCCAGGGAATGATGCCGGAGAAGGATTGGGAGACGATTAACGATGACTGGGCGCAGCACGACCTGGCTGCGGGCGCGCAGAGGGGCAATGAATATCCGCAGACCCTGGCGGAGCGCTATGGGCACATTCGCAACCTGGCAGATTTCGTAAGGAAAGCCCAACTGGCAAATTACGAAGCATTCCGTGCCATGTATGAAGGGCGCAACGCGAAGATGTTCAAGGAGACTACAGGAATCATCACTTGGATGAGCAACCCGGCGCAGCCCAGCTTCGTTTGGCAGCTTTACCACTATGACCTGGAGCCGAATGCGGCGTTGTACGGGGCGAAGAAAGCGGCGGAAACGATCCACGTGCAGTTAAATGAGATCACGCGCGCCATTGAAGTAGTGAACAACCGTCCGTATGCGCTGAAAGCGGCGAACGCGCAGGTGGATATTTATCGATTTGACGGCACAAGGGACTCGCATGAGGTCTATCCAGTGGCGGAGGTCCCGGGCAGCACGACCATGAAGGTGGCGCAACTGGAAGTGAGCGCCCGAATCACTCCGTTGTACTTCATCAAGCTGGACTTGACAGATGCGGCTGGGCGGTTGCTCTCGACGAATCTTTACTGGCAGCACGTGGCCCAGGATCAGTTTGATGGACTGATGCGTCTTCCTACGGTTGTTCTAGGCGTGCAGGCTGCCGCGCGAATTGACGGAGATAAGACCGTAGTCACGGTTGATCTGCGAAATCCTACTGAACACGTTGCGCTGCTGACACATTTGCAGCTTCATCAAAAGAAAAGCGGGCGCCGGGTGCTGCCGGTTTTCTATTCGGACAATTACGTCTCGCTGGTGCCGGGGGAGAGTTGCACGGTCTCCATTGAAGCGGCCACGAACGATTTGCAGGGGGAGGATCCTCTGGTCGAAGTAGATGGCTACAACGTCGACGTGAAGCCATCAGACGGACCGGTCGGAGTGGCGCTCAATCTGAATGCGCAGCCTTCGCATTGGCCGGAGTCGGAGATTGTTCCGTGAAAGTCAGGCCCGAAATCGCGTGCAAGGCGCCTGCCCCGGAGTCTCTTAGAAATCACCAGCCACGCCCTCCTGTTCGGTAGCGGAAAGCCCAAGGCATCGGGGTGGGGACTCGTTCGACTTCTTATAGCTCTCGAATTCCTTTCTACGTCGGGGCGAATGTCAGTAGATTCCGCCGCCCGCCTGGGTCGAGCTTAGAACTCCAGCATTGGCGGAAACAGTGTAAGTTGTACCTCCATTGCCCCTCCAATTGGGCACATTGAAACTACCCGAAGAGTTGATGCGATACACGGAGATATTTTGGTATGTCAGGGGAACTCCAGGCTGGCACATTTGGGGTACGCCTGGAGCCTGCAAGAAATACACTGTGCTATTTCCTACAACTGTGCCGTTGCCTTTGCTATCGAGCAGCAGCGCAGTTTGCTCGTCAATCGCAATGTCACGGGGAAGGCTGGACCATCCGTTGTTGTAGATCCGGCAAAGGAAGGCGAGATCGCGGCCCATGCGGTCGCGAGTGACGAAGTGCGGGTCATCGATCAGTCCCTGCAGGATGGAGATATTGACGAAGTTCTCCCCGAGAGTGATGTACTTGTTGTACGGATTCGCAAGTGCTTGAGTGGAAGTAACACCCTGGCTCGCGAGCGCGGTGTAGAGGAACTGAGAGAGCACATTCATGCCCGCGCTGGTGCCGCCGATGGGCACACCTTGAGCGATCAAGTTGTTCAAGGCCGATTCGACCGGAGTTCCCTGCCAGAAGTTGATGTAATTGGACTGGTCACCGCCTGCAATCCATAACGCTTCGGCATGCTGGATAGTGCTAACTACGAAGGAATCGGAGGCTGCGGTGGAGTTCGGAATGATCAGCGTGGCGACTGAGTTTTCCTGGGGACAGAGTTGCTGGATGTAAGGATTGTAAGCGTCCGTTCCGGCGGCCCGAATCACCAGGAAATCTCCATTGCCGCTGCGCTGGCACATCCACTGAAAGGCGGCATCAACGTCGGTTCCACCGCCCATCAGTACCGTGCCCGCGGCGGTTGCGGTGGTCACGTCAGTGGGATTGCCCACGCGAAAATAAGAATACTGTTTAGCGGCAAAGGCGGTGGCAGAGAAAACGAAGATCAGCAGTACAATCGCGAATGTTTTCATTTGGATATCCAAAACGCCGCAACACTATATTCCCCACGCAAATTGACTGCAACTCCCCTGCAATGCCGCTTGACAATGCTGGCGGGCCCGGATAAATGTGTGAACGGATTTGGAGGAAAGCCTTCATGAAATTGTTCAGGACTGTTCTGTGTTCCTCGATCTTACTGGCGAGCACAATTGCGAGTTGGGCACAGACGGATGGCGGGCCACTCGCCTATCCCAAGGCAAAGACCGTCGATCAGGTCGACGATTACCACGGAACCAAGGTCGCCGATCCTTACCGCTGGCTGGAAGACGCGGACTCCCCGGACACAAAGGCCTGGGTGCAGGAGGAGGACAAGCTGACTTTTGGATATCTGGAGAAAATTCCCTATCGCGGGGCCATTCGCGATCGATTGCTGAAGCTTTGGAATTATGAGCGGTTCACCACGCCGGAGCAGGAGAACGGAAGATACTTTTTCCAGCACAATAACGGGCTGCAGAACCAGAATGTGTTGCTGGTGGCGGAATCGCTGAATGCGGAGCCGCGAGTGCTGCTGGATCCGAATACGCTGTCGTCGGATGGAACGGTCGCGCTGGCGGGCGCATCCATCACTGATGATGGAAAGTTGATGGCGTATGCGACGGCGCAGTCGGGATCGGATTGGCAAGAGTGGCATGTGCGGGACGTGACCAGCGGGAAAGACTTGCCGGACGTGCTGCAGTGGTCAAAGTTTTCCGGCGCGGCGTGGAGCAAGGATGACAAGGGATTCTTCTATAGCCGGTATGACGAGCCCAAAGGAACCGCGCTGCGGGACACGAATTATTTTCAGAAACTCTATTACCACAAGTTGGGGACATCGCAAGCGGAAGACAAGTTGATCTACGAGCGTCCCGATAACAAGGAGCTGTTGTTTGGGGGAACGGTCACCGACGATGGCCGGTACTTGGTCATTCATGTATCGCAGGGGACGTCGCCGAAAAACCGGCTCTACTACAAAGACCTGACGAAGCCAGACGCGCCCGTCGTGAAATTGCTGGACGATTTCGATGCGCAATATCTCTTCGTGGATAACGACGGGCCGGTGTTCTGGATACAGACCGATCTGCAATCGCCGCGAAGCAAGCTGATTGCGATTGATACCCGTCATCCCGAGCGAGCGAACTGGAAGACCATTGTGCCTGAGAGCAAAGACAAGCTGGAGCAAAGTACGGTTGTGGACAACCGATTTTTGCTCAGCTATCTGAAGGACGCGCGGACCGAAGTTCGAGTGTACGACCTGCAAGGTAGGGCGATTCGGAATGTGGATCTGCCGGGAATTGGGACGGCCAGCGGTTTTCAGGGTAAGAGGACAGATAAAGAGACTTTTTATTCATTCACCAGCTTTATTTTGCCGACCACGGTTTATCGCTATGAGCCGTCGTCGGGAAAGAGCTCCGTTTTCAAGCAGCCCAAGGTGGATTTCGACCCTTCGCAGTACGAGACCAAGCAGGTGTTCTACAACAGCAAGGACGGCACGCGTGTGCCGATGTTCCTGACCTACAAGAAAGGTCTGAAGCTGGATGGGCAGAATCCGACTTTGTTGTATGCCTATGGCGGGTTCGACATTTCGCTGACGCCTTCGTTTTCTGTCCCGAATCTGGTTTGGCTGGAGATGGGCGGCATCTATGCGCAGCCCAATCTGCGCGGAGGGGGCGAGTACGGAGAGGAGTGGCACCTGGCAGGGACGAAAGCGCACAAGCAAAATGTCTTTGACGATTTCATTGCGGCGGCGGAGTGGCTCATTGCAAACAAGTACACCTCCACGCCCAAGTTGGCGATTCGCGGCGGAAGCAATGGCGGCTTGCTGGTCGGGGCTTGCCTTACGCAGCGCCCGGATCTGTATGGCGCGACTCTGCCTCATGTCGGAGTGATGGATATGTTGCGCTTTCAGAAGTTCACCATCGGGTGGGCTTGGACTTCGGACTATGGCTCTTCGGATAATCCGGAGGACTTCAAAGCTTTATACGCTTATTCTCCGCTACACAATTTGAAGCCTGACACGAAGTATCCTCCGACATTGATTGCCACTGCCGATCACGATGACCGCGTGGTGCCGGGACATAGCTTCAAGTTCGCGGCGAACATGCAGGCGGATCAGGCAAGCCCGGCTCCGGTGTTAATCCGCATCGAAACCAAGGCGGGACACGGAGCGGGAAAGCCGATCTCGAAGATCATCGACGAGACCGCGGATGAGTGGTCGTTTGTGGCATACAACCTGAAGATGGATGTGAAGTTGCAATGAGCGCTGTTGCGCAGGGCTTCTCTGTGCATCCGAGTCGGGTGAAAGGACCGGGGTGGCGCAGCAAGTCAGATGCATTGGATTGTGTACTGAGCGGTTCGCTCTGATAGGATTCATCGCGGAGGGTGTCCGTGGCCAAACTTGTACTCATCAAAACTGCACCGAGCGATACTTACATCAATCCCGAACATGTTGTCTGCATTGAAGCGGTGGGAACGGGCTCTCGGATCACAATGTCAGACGGAAGAGACTTCACCACGCCCGACGACAAGGACAGCGTCGCAGTACGCCTCTCGCAGTAGTCTTCCCTGACATCCTGCAGAAGTACGATTATTTTGGCGCGAGCCGTAGGCCGATCTGGGGGCGCGATCCCGCAAATTCTGGCATTTTGTTAGCTATTTCCCGCAGTTCGCAATCCCCCAAGTCCCGTATGCTTCCTGCAGCCTAGAGGTTTCTCCGCTCGGCATCATCCCTGCAACCCTGTAAGGCGCATCCACATCGAAATGGGGCTACAGAAAGTGGAGGGCTTGATGGGAAAGCTTCCCTTGCTTGGGCTTTTCGGACCCCTATCCATCTTCATATCGGCCGCCTACCTTTTGAGCTGCCAGTCTTCTCCGTCTTCTTTTTCTCCCGGTTCTTCTCCCGCACCTGTCCCCACCGGGCCGGTCCAACAAAAAAACGCCACTGTTACCGGTGTGCTGATGTGGAAAGGTGATCCGTCCGGCTCGGGGAATTACGCGAGCGAAATAACTCTAACGCCCGCAAACGTGAACGCGTCACAGTTCGGGCGCCTGGGAACTTTTCCCGTGGACGGGATTCCCATCGCGCAACCCTTGTATGTCTCGGGGCTCGATATGGGCGCTGCGGGGACACACGACCTCGTGATTGTGGCCACAGAACACGACAGTGTGTATGGGTTCGATGCTGACCATCCCGATGCTGGGTCGTTGTGGGAACGGCACTACGTGGATGCAGCGAACGGAATCACGCCGATGCCCGACAGCTTCGGCGGTCGTACCACGCTGGGCGGCGAAGTCGGAATTACAGGCACCCCATTCATTGATGCAGATACTGGTGCGCTCTATTTTGTGACCACGCTGTCTCGGAATGGTGTGCCCGAACAGTGGCTGCGAGCTGTGGACATCCGCAACGGGAAGGATTATGGGCCAGGAAGCGTACAGATTCAGGCCAGCGTTGCGGGTGATGGAAGAGGAAGCGTGAACGGGCAGATCGCATTCGACCCTTCGAATCAGAACCAACGAATGGGCCTGACCGAGGTTGGCGGCGCAATCCTTGTAGGCTGGGGATCATTTTCCGATTGGGGTGTTTATCACGGTTGGTTGATGGCTTACGATCCCACCACTCTGAAGCAGATCGCGGTATTCAATCCCACTCCGGAGGCCCAGTCGACCGATTCGGCGGCAGGACCATCGGATTACGGCGGAGGCGGAGCCTTTTGGGGAGGTGGAGCAGCCCCCGCGCTTGATACAGCGGGGAACATTTACCTCAACGCGGCGGATGGAAGCTTCAACGCCGACCAGGGTGGAAGCAATTATGGAGACACCATGCTCAAGTTGAAATTGAGCGGAAGTGCCTTCAAAGTCGTGGACTGGTTCACGCCCTCCAATGCCGCATGCATCGATCTTCATGATCTCGAACTTGGCTCCGGGGGAGTGGCCTTGCTACCTACGGACATCAGCAACGGCATCGCGCTCGCCGCCGCATTGAGCAAGGAGGGCCGCCTGTTCCTGGTGAACACCGCGACGATGGGAAAGTTCAATGCCGGTGGCGACAACCAGATTCCGCAGGAGTTTATGGTCGGGCAGTACACCTGCTCGGACGCGGTCACGGGGGATGTAGCCGAAGGGCCGAATTGGAACCGGCTATACGGAAATCCGTCGTATTGGAACGGCAATATCTATGTGGGGGCGTCAAATATGCCGCTCCAACAGTTTCATTTTGAAAATGGAGTGCTGAACCCAACCCCGTCCGCGATAGCACCCAGCCCGTACGGGCTGCGCGGGGGCAACAGCGTGGTCTCATCTAATGGAACCGAGAACGGGATCGTGTGGGTATATGAGAAGACTGCTGCGGGAACGGGCGTACTGCACGCTTATGATGCCAGCGATATCTCCAAAGAGCTTTGGAACAGCAGCATGAATACTGGCCGGGATGGATTGAAACAAGGAATCGGATTCGGGACGCCAGTCGTTGCTGAAGGGCGGGTGATTGCCGCCTACGATTCTGCCGTTGCCATTTACGGACTTCTTCAGTAAGGCAAAAAGACGAGCGCACTCACTCCTGGGAAGCGGACGGGTCTCGGCAGGAGGGGGGCGGCACAAGACGATCCTTTACGCCAAATCGGGAACGCGCACTGCCCTACTGTGTTTCATGGTTTGACCAGCCTATTGCTACGTGTTATAAATTTCCGTTTTGCGCTGGTACGCCGAGGATAGGGAGTAACTTGTCTATTTCTTAACGGCGTGGTGCAGGAGTCGATCCGGCGCAAGACCCGACGCGGCCAAGCTTCATCACTCCTTTCGGTCTTGCGGTGGAAGCGTGTTCGGAATTCCGGAAACAATCTCAGGCTTTTTTGGCGTGCTCAGGGCGCGGGTCGGGAGATTGGGTCTGGATGACGAACCTAAACACGTTTGAATTCCTGAAACCGTTTAATTCGGAGGATCTTATGACCAACTGGCTTGCCACGGCTGCGGTGATTTCCCGCCGCATGGCGACGAAAATTTCGGCTGTAGCCGCGCTGCTTACGGTAGGCGCGGTCTCGGCCTTAGCCCAACCGGAATCAGCCGGCGGCGAGGCGTCACTAAAACTGCCGGACCTGTCTTCGGTCAGCTTTTTTAACGGCTCGATCGACGGACACAAGCTGCTGCTGATTGGCATTCTGTTCTGTCTCGGCGGGCTCGGCTTTGGCATGGCGATCTACATGCGCCTGAAGAACTTGCCCGTACATCGGGCGATGCGGGAAATCTCTGAGTTGATCTACGAAACCTGCAAGACCTACCTGGTGACGCAAGGCAAGTTCATTTTGCTGCTGTGGGCATTTATTGCTGTCATTATTGCGGCTTATTTTGGTTGGCTGTCGCCGGTTCCCGGGAAGTCGGTTGCCCTCACACTACCCATTATTCTCGGGTTCAGCCTGGTTGGAATTGCGGGAAGCTATGGTGTGGCCTGGTTCGGCATCCGGGTGAACACTTTCGCGAACTCGCGGACAGCCTTCGCTTCTCTGCCCGGCAAGCCATATCCCGTGTACCAGATTCCGCTTGAGGCCGGGATGAGCATCGGCATGATGCTGATCAGCGTCGAGTTATTGATCATGCTGTTCATCCTGCTATTTGTGCCGGGCGATTACGCCGGCCCTTGCTTCATCGGATTCGCGATCGGTGAATCCCTGGGCGCAGCAGCCCTGCGCATCGCAGGCGGAATCTTCACCAAGATTGCCGACATTGGGTCGGACTTGATGAAGATCGTATTCAAAATCAAGGAAGACGACGCGCGCAATCCCGGCGTCATTGCCGACTGCACGGGGGATAATGCCGGCGACTCCGTTGGCCCTTCGGCCGACGGATTTGAAACTTATGGCGTGACGGGCGTCGCGCTGATCACGTTCATTCTGCTGGGAGTAAAAGATCCAAGCCTGCAAGTGCAACTGCTGGTTTGGATCTTTGTCATGCGCGTGATGATGCTGGTTTCGAGTTCCCTTTCGTACTTTCTCAATGGGGCAATCGCCAAAGCGAAATACGGATCGTCGAGCGAGATGAACTTCGAGGCGCCGCTGACCTCGCTAGTCTGGATCACCTCGTTGGTATCGATCGCGCTGACGTACCTGATTTCGTATTACACCATTCCGACACTGGGAACAGATGGGTCTCAATGGTGGAAGCTCTCGACGATTATTTCGTGCGGGACACTGGCGGGTGCATTGATTCCAGAACTGGTCAAGGTATTCACTTCCGTCGAATCACGCCACGTGAAGGAGGTCGTGACCTCGGCGGAGGAAGGTGGAGCGTCGTTGGGTATTCTGTCGGGATTCGTGGCAGGGAACTTTTCGGGATACTATCTCGGACTTTCGATGATGTTCCTGATGGCAATTGCCTACTACATGAGCACAATGGGGCTGGCAGCGGCTGCAGGAATGCTGGCACCGGCCGTGTTCGCGTTTGGGCTGGTGGCATTCGGATTTCTGGGCATGGGCCCGGTAACGATCGCGGTGGATTCCTACGGTCCCGTTACGGACAACGCGCAATCGGTGTACGAGCTTTCGCTGATCGAGGCGGTGCCGAACGTGCAGTCCGAAATCCAGAAAGACTTCAACCTTTCCGTCAACTTCGAACGCGCCAAGCACTTGCTGGAAGCCAATGATGGAGCGGGCAACACGTTCAAGGCCACCGCCAAGCCAGTGCTGATTGGCACGGCTGTGGTCGGCGCTACCACGATGATTTTCTCCATCATCATGGCGTTGACCAACGGACTCACGGATACCGAGGGTGTGGGCAAGCTCTCTCTGCTCTACGCACCTTTCTTTTTGGGCCTGATCACCGGTGGAGCGATGATTTACTGGTTCACGGGTGCTTCGACGCAGGCAGTGACTACAGGCGCGTACCGCGCTGTGGAGTTCATCAAGGCGAATATCAAACTCGAAGGTGTCGAGAAGGCATCGGTTGCGGACAGTAAGAAGGTGGTGGCGATCTGTACCCAATATGCGCAGAAAGGGATGTTGAACATCTTCATTGCGGTGTTCTTCGCCACGCTGGCCTTCGCCTTTGTTGATCCATTCTTCTTCGTGGGTTATCTGATCTCGATTGCTATCTTCGGCTTGTACCAGGCTATTTTCATGGCGAATGCCGGGGCTGCATGGGATAACGCCAAGAAGATTGTCGAAGTCGAGATGAAGCAGAAGGGCACGCCGCTACACGATGCGACTGTCATTGGCGACACGGTGGGCGATCCGTTCAAGGATACTTCTTCCGTTGCGCTGAATCCGGTGATCAAGTTCACTACCCTGTTCGGATTACTGGCGGTGGAATTGGCGGTACGACTGGCCAGCGACCAGGGTCCGACGCTGACTCGGATACTGGCGCTCGTCTTTTTCCTCGTCTCGTTTGCATTCGTTTACCGATCGTTCTTCGGAATGCGGATTAAACAAGGTGCGTAGTAGAAGACGCTTTTCAGCATGCGCCATCCAGCTTGGCTGGATGGCGTTTTATTTTTTTTGGAGTGAGCGGTGGGTTCCGGCTTCGCAGTCGAGCTTTGCTCGAGCCGGACAGCCGATGGCGGCTGTCCCTACTTGCTCAGAACGACTGCTTCATCTTGGATTTGACGCTGTGGGCTAGCTTTTCAATCTGTTCGGCTTTTTTCAGAGCGTCAACCGAGATTACGCCTTCCCCTTTGTTCTGCAGGTAGTCGTTCAATTCCTGGGTCAACTGCGCTAGTTTCTCGCCGTCTCGTTTCATTTCAGCCTGGCGTTGAAGGTTGGCTGCAATCGCCTGTTTTCTCTGCACCTCGTTGCCGTTCGTGACCGGGACATTGCCCATTCCCTGGCTCTGCGAAACCGCGGGCGGGAGGTGGATCTGTTGCGCAGAGATCGCGCCGATCGGCGCAAGCATCATCGCGACCAGGGTCAGAATTGAAATCGACTTTGACATAAGGACCTCCCTGCAGACTACGGGAATTATTGCGCGGGTCGGGCTGCGAAACAATAGGGTTGAACTTGGAACAAATGGGATCGGGCCCGCGACTCCAGAATCGGCGCTGGTCGGAAGAGTACAGACTTTGGGGTGACTACCATCCATGCAGCGTGAGCTTCTAGTTGGGCCCCTTCATTTTGTCTTTCACGCTTTTCGCCAGCTTCTCGATTTGTTCGGCTTTCTTCACGACGTCGACCGACAGAACATTCTCGTCCGACTTGTCGACGTAAGATTTCAACTCCGTCGTGAGCTTTAGCAATTTGTCGGTGTCGTTCTTGAGGGCGGCAACGCGGTCCTTGGCGGCCTTCTTCTCCATTTCATGAGCCAGGCGGGCGTGGGCTTCATCGGCGTCAGTCGCAGGCGAGTTCAAGTCGCCCGGATTGACCACCCGGGGATCCTGAGCAAAACAGGGCATAGACAGCACGAGTGTAAGAACCCAAAGCGATCGTAAGGATTGCACGGAGACCTCGCAGCGGCAGATCAGCTCTCGGAAAATTATACGTCGTTGGAAAAGCGGATCACCACAGGGGGGGCACTGACGAGCACGGAGGAAGAAGCTAGTGGCTCCGGGTTGATGGTTAAGTATGCGAAGGCACTGGCTGCGCTCGGGGCGGACGAGGGCGTCCGCCCCAACACAATCGTTTATAGAGCGCTCATGTTGGCCAGGAATTCGCCATTGGATTTGGTCTTGCTTAGCTTATCGATCAGCAATTCCATGGCTTCTACGGGCGACAGCGGGTTCAGGACCTTGCGGAGGACCCAGATTCTCGAGAGGTCTTCTTTCGGAATGAGGAGTTCTTCTTTACGGGTGCCGGAGCGCTGGATGTCGATGGCCGGGAAGACGCGCTTGTCGACGAGTTTGCGCTCGAGAATGATTTCGCTGTTGCCGGTACCTTTGAATTCTTCAAAGATCACGTCATCCATGCGGGAACCGGTGTCGATCAGGGCGGTTGCGATGATCGTCAGAGAGCCGCCTTCTTCAATGTTGCGAGCGGATCCGAAGAAACGCTTCGGGCGCTGCAAGGCATTGGAGTCGACGCCGCCGGAGAGAACTTTGCCGCTCGGCGGAACGATAGTGTTGTAAGCACGGGCCAGACGGGTGATGGAATCGAGCAAGATCACCACGTCGCGCTTGTGCTCAACCAGCCTCTTGGCTTTTTCGATCACCATCTCAGCGACCTGGACGTGACGGGCAGCGGGCTCATCAAAGGTCGAAGAAATCACTTCGCCTTTGACCGAACGCTGCATGTCGGTGACTTCTTCCGGGCGCTCGTCGATCAGCAGAACCATCAGGACGACTTCTGGATGGTTTGTGGTGATGGAATTGGCAACGTTCTGCAGCAGCATGGTCTTGCCGGCGCGCGGCGGAGAAACAATCAGGCCACGCTGGCCTTTGCCGAGCGGCGTGAGCAGATCCATGACGCGGGCGCTGGCGTTATCGCGCGTGGTTTCCAACTTGACGCGCTCCTGGGGATACAGGGGCGTCAGGTTGTCGAACAAAATCTTGTTGCGGGCTTCGTCTGGAGATTCGAAGTTAACGGCTTCGATCTTGACCAGCGCGAAGTATTTTTCGCCTTCATGCGGTGGGCGCACCTGTCCGCTGATGGTGTCGCCAGTCTTGAGATCAAATTTGCGGATCTGGGAGGGGGAGACATAGATGTCGTCTGGCCCGGGGAGGTAATTGTAGTCGGGCGAGCGAAGGAAGC
>QHVR01000439.1 GCA_003223595.1 Acidobacteriota bacterium | reverse complement strand
GGGAGCAAGGGCACGAAACTGGTGCGGCTGCGCGATGCCAATCAGCCGGATGTGAATGGAAATCTGAATAGTTTTCCGCAATATGGGCCGGTCGACCAGTTCACCACGGTCAGCTTCTCGAACTATCATGCGCTGCAAGCTACGTTGCGGACGCGCGACTGGCACGGACTTTCGGGATTCACCGGTTATACCTGGTCCAAGTCGCTGGACGACGCCTCCGACGGAATCGATTTCAATTTCTCGACGGTGGCGTTTCCACAGGACTCGAACAATCTGCGCGCGGAATATGGGCCGTCGAACTTCGACACGCGGCAGCGCTTTACGGCTGCGTTCTCGTACGAACTGCCGGACATGGGGACACATAAGCGCCTCGGTGCCGGCTGGGCGCTCAACACGATCATGACCGCGCAGAGCGGGCGTCCGGTGCCGATTGTCAGCGCCAACGATACCAGCGGATTCAATGGCGTTGCGGTTTCCAATTACCACCAGCGGCCGAACATGGTGCCGGGCGTAAATCCGATTATCGGTAATTGGAGGTCGAGTCCGGATACGATCGGTTATCTCAATCCGGCAGCGTTCATTCAACCTGCCGTGGGGACTTTCGGAACCATGCAGCGCAATTCGATTTACGGGCTGGGCTTCTGGAATCTGGACTTCGCCATCACCAAAGACACGCGCATTACTGAGCGGCTGAATCTGCAGTTGCGGGCGGAGTTCTTCAACATCTTCAACCACCCGAATTTTGCGCTGCCGGATTTCTTTATCACGCCCGGTTTGGTGGATATCGGAACTCCTGGAAGTCCGCAGGTCGTAGCCGATCCGAGCGCTTCGGCGAATCAGGGCCTGATTACCCAGACTCCGGATCAGGCGCAGACCAATCCTGGACTCGGCGGCGGGGGGCCCCGGGTGATTCAGGTGGGAGTGAAGTTCTTGTTCTAGCGAAGATGCAGGAACAGCCGCTGTCCGCTGTTCCTTAATTTCTGGATTACATGGGCTGCGCTACTCTCGGCAACACTGCTTTCAGTAGCGCTTCGAAGGTGGTTCTCACGCGTTCTCCGGTTTCCATTACTTCGGCGTGGGAGAGAGGTTGATCCAGGATTCCTGCGGCCATATTGGTGACGCACGAGATAGCTAACACCTTCAATCCCATATGGCGGGCGGCGATTACCTCGGCCACCGTGGACATTCCCACCAGGTCGGCGCCAATGCGGCGGAGATGATCGATCTCCGCGGGGGTTTCGTAGCTGGGGCCCAGCAGCGCGGCGTAGATTCCCTCATGCAATATGAGTCCGACCTTGGCGGCCTCTTCGCGAGCGATTTCGCGATAGGCGCGCGAGTAGGTGTGCGTCATGTCGGGGAAGCGCACGCCGAAGCGGTCGTCGTTGGGGCCGACCAGCGGATTCGTACCCTGCAGATTGATGTGGTCTTTGATCAGAACCAGCGCGCCTTGCGAGTAGCCGAGGTTGATGCCTCCGGCGGCGTTGGTGAGGATCACGGAGTTCATTCCCATGCGCGCGAACACGCGGAGAGGAAAGGCGACTTGCTGCGCGGAGTATCCCTCGTACTGGTGGACGCGGCCTTGCATTGCGGCAACCGGCACCGAGCCTGCGTTGCCGATGACGAGGCGGCCGGCGTGTCCGATGGCGGTGGATTGGGGGAAAGATGGAATCTCGGAGTAGGGAATTTTTGTCGCGCCGGTGAGGGAGTCGGCGAAAGCGCCTAGGCCGGAGCCTAGGACCAGGCCGACTTTCGGGCGGAGCGGGGTGCGGGCGAGGATTAGTTTTGCGGCGTTGTCGGCGAGTGTGAACTGGTCGCTCATGAGTGGCGTGTCTGCGGCTTCTCCGAGGGCCGAACAATCATTGCGCCAGGGGCGCAACCCCGACGAGGACGTCCGGGGCTACATTGAACGCAATCCTACAAATCGCCATCGGCCAGTTGACGGCCGTGGCCGTTTTTGTCCAGCCAATCATACAGAAATGTTTGGTAGAGGTAGGACGCGACGATTTCTTCGCCGAGTTCGTGGCTGTCGGTACAGATGAACGGCAGGCGCAAGCCGGTGAGCACGGCGATTAACGATTGAGTGATGCGGTTGGGATTGGCGGCGCGGTAGGGATATTCCGATTTGATTTCGGTCAGTGACGAGGTGACAACGAGCAGGCTGTGCGGGAGTTCGGCCATGCGGCGGAGGCGCTTGATGAAGACCGCGCGGTTGGTGGTGAACGA
>QHVR01000438.1 GCA_003223595.1 Acidobacteriota bacterium | reverse complement strand
AGCCCGGGGCCTGAAATACCTGGCCAAGACTTTCACCCTGCCGGACGTCCAGGTTGGCGGCATCATCGAGTATTACTACACGCAGGACCTGGCAGAGCACTACGTCTTTGACTCTCATTGGATACTCAGCAATGAGCTATACACGAAAAACGCGAAGTTCTCGTTGCGGCCATATACCAGCGACTACCAGCCGTTTTACGTGCGATGGACGTGGAACAACTTGCCCCCGGGCACAACTCCTCCAGTGGAAGCGCCCAATCATATCGTCACCATGGACGCCAGTGACATTCCCGCTTTCCATACCGAAGACTACATGCCGCCTGAGAACGAACTGAAGTCTCGTGTGGACTTTATCTATAGCGAAGACACCTTCGAGCGCAACACGGATGTGTATTGGAAAAAGTTGGGAAAGAAACGTTACGGGGCGCTGGAAAGCTTCACCGGCAAGCAAAAAGCGATGGAGCAAGCGGTGAATGAGATCGTGGCTCCCGGCGATTCACCGGAAGTCAAACTGCGCAAGATCTACGCCCGAGTACAGCAAATCCGCAACACTTCCTTTGAAGTCGTCAAGACCGAGCAGGAGCAGAAGCGAGCCAAGGAGAAGAATCCGGACAACGTCGAAGCCATTTGGAAGAAACAGTACGGCGATGGCGTGCAACTCACTTGGCTGTTCCTGGCACTCGCGCGCGCTGCCGGATTCGAAGCCTCAGGCCTCTGGGTTTCCGATCGCTCCCAATACTTCTTCTTTCCCCATACTATGGATGGCAGTCGGCTTAATGCCAACGTGGTCTCCGTCAAACTGGACGGCAAAGAGATTTTTTTCGATCCAGGCGCCGAGTTCACCCCATTCGGAATGTTGCCCTGGGTGGAAACAGGTGTGAACGGCCTGAAGCTCGATAAGGAGGGGGGCACCTGGGTGCGGACCCCGGTTCCTGCTCCCGAAGAATCCCGCATTCAGCGCAAGGCAGAACTGAGGGTAAACGAAACCGGAGGGCTTGAAGGCGAAGTAACTCTGACTTATACCGGATTGGAGGCGTCGCTGCGACGGGTTGAAAAACGTCTCTCCGACGACACGGAACGCAAGACCTTCCTGGAAGAAGAGCTCCGGGACTCGATCCCGGCCGCTTGCGACGTCGATCTCATTAACCAGCCTGACTGGAAGAGTTCTTCGTCCCCTCTGATCGCGGAATTCACGCTGAAAGTCCCGGGTTGGGTTTCCGGAGCTGGCAAACGGGCATTATTTCCGGTGGGATTATTCAGTTCACCCGAGAAGCACATGTTCGATCATGCCGAGCGCGTAAACCCCGTTTACTTCCAATTTCCCTTCCAGCGTTCCGACGACATCAGCATTGACTTCCCGTTAGGGTGGCAAATCGACACCTTGCCAAAAGCCCAGAAGCTCGATGCCAAAGCCATCACCTACTCCCTGGATTTCGGCAACGATAAAGGTACGTTGCATCTCAATCGATTGCTCAACGTGGACGTCGTGCTAGTCCCGGTAGCCAATTACGCAGCGCTGCGCAAGATTTTTCAGATTGTGAGGACGGGCGATGAAGAACAGGTTATTGTGCAACCCGGTGGATCAACTGCCAGCAATTAAGCGCTGCCTCCGTGCCTGTCTTTACGGCGGCCTATGCCTGCTAGTGTGCATTTCTCCTGCTCTGGCGGGGGATGCTCCATCCTGGATGCATGCCGCTGCTTCTGCACCACTTCCCGCTCACGACGACAAAACCGACGCCGTCCTCCTCTATTCCGAGCACGCGGTCACTGTCCAATCCCTGGACAAGATCAAGACACGGGTGCGCGTCGTCTACAAGATTCTGCGCCCTAGCGGCCGCGAGTACGGCATCGTTGGCGTCTCGTTCAACCCTCATCGCAAGATCACTGCGCTTCGCGGCTGGTGCATCCCTGCGCAAGGCAAGGACTACGAGGTCAAGGACAAAGAAGCCATCGAGATCTCCCTTCCTAAGATTGAGGGCAGCGAACTCATTTCCGATGTGAAGGACAAGATGCTGCGGATTCCTGCTCCCGACCCCGGCAATGTGGTGGGCTACGAGTATGAGGAGGAAGAGCAGCCTATGGTCCTGCAGGACATCTGGATGCTGCAGGACGAAATTCCTGGCCGCGAGCTTCACTACTCGCTTCAGATTCCCGCAGGCTGGGAATACAAAGCATCATGGATCAATTACCTTGAGGCCAAGCCGACTCAGGCCGGCGCTAACCACTGGGAATGGGTCATCACCGATGTCAAAGGCATTCGCAAGGAAGAGGAAATGCCTCCCATCGTCGGAGTAGCCGGCCAGATGGTGATTTCGTTCTTTCCCCCCGGTGGGGCAGCGCTCAACGGTTTTGCCAATTGGTCCGAGATGGGGAAATGGTACTCCAACCTGACCAGCGCCCGTCGTGAGCCTTCCGCGGATATCACTCGCCAGGTCGTCGCTGTTACCGCCTCGTCGACTAATTCAATCCAAAAAATGAAGGCGCTGGCCCAATTCGTTCAGCACGATATCCGTTATGTGGCGATTGAGCTG
>QHVR01000437.1 GCA_003223595.1 Acidobacteriota bacterium | reverse complement strand
CCACCGATTTGCATACGGGCAACTACACTGTCGTGAGCATGACCGATGTGATGTCAAAGTTCTTAGCGATGGGTGTGCCGCTCGACGACGTCGTTCGACGCTCGACGGTGAATCCTGCGAGCGAGATTCACCGGCCGGAGTTAGGCGCGCTATCTGTCGGCAAGGAGGCCGACATTGCCGTATTGGAACTGCAGAAGGGGCGTTTTGCCTACATTGACTGCGGCGTCGCCAGAATGGACTCGAACGTCAAGCTGACGGCGCGCATGACCATCCGCGCGGGCCGCATTTCGTATGATCCCTCCGGCCTCAGCATGGTCGAATGGGAGAAAGCGCGTCCGCAGTATTTCTTGACGCCGGGTCTCGGAAGTTCATTGCCGGCGCGAGCGGACGACTATCCCAGAGACTGATTTCACAGTCTGTATTCCAAAGGGAGTTTGACGGGCAGGCCACTCATTTCTTCTTCGTAGTGTTCGGAGGCATATTGTGAGCGTTGCCGCATACCGCGAGCGTATTTCGGGAGTACTAAGTCGAATCTGGGATACACAAACGGCCAATATCGAGAAAGCGTCGGCCGTGATGGCCGACTGTATTAGTCGCGGCGGGCTGGTGCATTTGTTCGGCAGCGGCCATTCCGTGCTGCCGGTGCAGGATATGTTTCCGCGATACGGTGCCTTCCCGGGATTTCGGCCACTCATGGATATGAGGCTGATGTGGACGAACGTAATCGGTTCGGGCGGCGCTAAGGGCCTGCTCTGGCTCGAACGTCGCGAAGGATACGCCGCCGTCCTTTTTGAGAATGAGCCGATACGCAGCGGCGACGTTATGCTGGTCTTCTCGCATGGCGGTCTGAACGCAGCCGGAATTGAAGTACTGCAGGAAGCCAAGAAGCGCGGCCTCACGACCGTAGCAATTACATCCATGGATAATTACCGCAAGCGCGAGGCAACTCATTCGTCGGGGAAAAAGCTGGCTGACGTTGCCGACCATGTGATCGACAACTGTGTCCCCGCGGAAGACGCGCTGGTGACCATTCCGGGCTGGAAAGCGCCTGTATCGGCGGGCTCCACCGTTTCCACGGTAACCATTGCCATGGCGATTGTGGCGCAGGTGGCCTCAGACCTTGCGTCGAAGGGGCACAACCCTCCCGTATTTGTCTCGCCCAACGTTTCGGGAATTCCGGCGGACAACAACAACCAGGTCTATGAAGCCTATGAGCGCTCGCTGAAACGATAATTTGTGAGCCAACCGCCTCGCGCCCGAATCCTGTTCCTCAGTGCTTGCGCCGGCATTCTGGTGTTTGGCATCGTGTTCGCCGTTCTTGGGGCTGTGTTCGGCTTGCCTGCAATGCGGACACGCCTGCAGATCAATCTCGCACAGCAGGGAAACCTTTTTCTCTTCCTCTATTTCGGAATATTCTGTGCCTCGTTGATCGTTGGTCCGCTGATCGATCATCTTGGTAACAAAGCAAATTTGTTGATCTCTTCCGCCATTGTGGCTGCTGCAATGCTTGGATTTGCCGCGGCGCATTCATTTTTTGCCGCATCTCTCGCCGCGCTCTTACTCGGCTTCGGCGGTGGCGGATTGAACACTTGTACAAACGTCCTCGTGTCCGACCTTTACGGCGACCAGCGCGGTCCCATGCTGAATTTGCTCGGCATTTTCTTTGGTGTCGGCGCGCTGTTCGTCCCCCTGCTCGCCGCCACGATAGAAGGACACTTCACGATTGCTCAGCTCTTTGTTTTTTGCGCTGCGCTCGCTTCCGTCTGTGCTGTCGGATATGGCGCAATTTCTTTCCCGCCCGCCAGAGCTGGCCAGGCATTTTCCTGGGGCGAAGCCTTCGGTGTCGCCAAGTACAAAGGAGTGTTGCTTCTGGGCTTCATTCTCTTTTTCGAGTCAGGCAATGAGGCGAGCATTGGCGGCTGGACTTCGACCTATGTCAACGACGCCGGATATTCCCCCCGCGCTGCCACTCTGGCGTTGGCGGCATACTGGGCGGCTCTGATGCTGAGTCGGATATTGGCCGCTCGTATGCTTCATGCAACTGTCTCACTGATTGGCTGCGCCATCCTTCTCACGGCGCACTTATTCTGGTTCTTCATGCTAGGCACGGCTTTAATCGGATTATCCTACGGCCCCATCTTTCCCACCACTCTCGCCATCGCGGGGGATCGCTACTCCAAGCGTGCTGGGACTGACTTTGGATTACTGTTTTCGATCGCGCTGATTGGAGGCATGCTGCTGCCCTGGGCTGTGGGGCAGGTCTCGCAACAATTCGGACTGCGTCTGGGAATGCTTGTGCCGGGCCTCGGAGCAATCGGTATTGCTGTCCTGGCAATTGTCTTCATGGTCCGCGAAAGATTGGCTGGGCAGCACCAGAAACCTGCCGGGTAGTTGCTCTTCCCCGTAGAGATATCGCTTGCAACGTCTCTAATGCGGAAATTAGAACTCAGATGAGGGTTTCAAGTGAGTGAAGTATTGGCAGTTGATTTGGGAGGTACGAAGTGCTCCGCAGCAGTGATAAACAGCAAGGGGCGCATTCTCTCCCGGCGCACCGCCGCCGTCGACCTCACTTCCCCCAATGCTCCCGTCCTCCAGATGATCCAACTCGCGAAGGAACTCTCAGCGCCGCGCACATTCAAGCGCGCCTTTCGATCTGCCGGAGTAGCTGTTCCCGGCCTGGTTCGTCGCACTGGAACTGTGTGGGCGCCGAACTTGCCCGGATGGGATCGCATGCCGCTCGCCAGTCGCCTAAAACGTGCGCTTGGAATTCCGGTGGTCGTCGAAAGTGATCGCAATGCCGCGATTGTCGGAGAATCCTGGCGCGGGGCCGCGCGCGGCAAGTCGGACGCAATCGTCTTCATGATCGGAACCGGGATTGGCGCTGGCATCCTCAGCGGCGGCCGAGTTCTCAGAGGCGCACACGAACTCTCAGGCTGCGCAGGTTGGCTCACGATCACAGACGCAAAACGACCTGCTAGCAGCGGAATCGGAGAACTGGAATGGCTTGCCGCTGGTCCGGCTATCGCGCGGGCTGCGCGGGAGCGCTTGGAAGCGGGAGAAAAAAGCAGCCTTTCCCAACTGGATTGCTCAAGCATTACCGCTCACGATGTCGCTGCTGCGGCGCGCAAAGCCGATCCATTAGCCATCGAAATCTTTCGCCGCGCAGGGACCCTGCTGGGATACGGCATCGCAAACACGGTGAGTCTGCTGGACTCGCAAGTGATCATTCTAGGCGGAGGCCTCGCTGCGGTGTCCGACCTCTATCTCGACTCACTGCGAACCGCCATGCTCGAGCGCGCACAGCCACTCTCAGCCCCGAAGGTGAAAGTCGTTGTTAGTAAGCTCGGAGATAAAGCCAACCTGCTGGGTTGCGCCCGGCTGGCCTGGGATCACGCTGGGAAACGTACTTAACACTGAAGGAGTGGCCATGGATCGGCGTTCGTTTATCCAGACTGCGGGAAATGTGGCGGCGCTGTCCGTTCTTCACGGTACCGCATCAGCTCAACGCTCCGGCGCACCAGGGAAAATTCTGGCGATCGCGGCACATCCCGGTGACGGCATGTTCACCATGGGCGCGACCTTGGCACAGCAGATCGAGCGCGGCGGATCGGGCGTACTGCTGAGCCTCTCGCTCGGCGAGAAGGGAGCACCGAAGGATATTCCGGTCCAGCAGTACGGCGATATGCAACGTGCGGCAACCCAGAAGGCCGCGCATCTGCTTGGGGCCGAGGCAATATTTTTGAGTTATCCCGATGCCGAGCTTCCGTTCAATGAGGAAAGCTCGCTGCGAGTCTGCGATGTAATTCGGGAGCAGAAGCCAGAGATCGTGGTCACCCATTGGAGCGGCAGTTGGCACAAGGACCACCAGAATTGCCAGCTCATCGTTCGCGACGCGATCTTCTACGCAGGCCTGCAAACTCTGCAGCGCAGCCGCCCAGCGCATGCTGTTTCTAAACTTTTTTATGCCGACAACTGGGAGGATGCCAGTAACTTCATTCCAGACACCTACCTCAACATTGATGCCGTCTGTGAAAAGTGGCTGCAGGCGTGCGACTTCTATCCCATGTGGCGGGGACAAACCGGCTTCTTCCGCTACAACGATTACTACAGCAGCCTGGCGGTTATGCGAGGATGTCTGGCCGGATTCAAGCGAGCAGTGGCGCTCATGTCCGATCCCAGCCAGCGAACCGATCGCCTGCAATCCCTCTGACGTGCCCGTTTCGGCTGGGAAGCGCGGCTAGTGCGAGTTCTGCTGCTTATGGATTTCGTCCAGACGTTTCTTTAGATAGTCGCGGTACTCCTGCTGCAGCTTCGGGTCTTTCGGCGACCCGTAGATCTCCGCGGATTTGTATTTCCCTTCGTCGAATTTCTTCCTCGTCCATTCATCGTGAATGTGAGTTTCGTCCGCGTGGTCGAGAACTTCTTTCACCAGCTGCGGCGGAATGAAGTACCCACCCTCGCGATCGCCTACCACGAGATCTCCCGGCATAACGGTCACGCCACCGATTCGAATCGGCACGTTGATTCCGGTAAGCATCACATTGCCTATGGGCGTTGGGTCGGCGGAACGGTAATATCCGGGCATATCGATCTTCGCGATGCCGTCGAGATCGCGAATACTGCCATCCACGACCAGCCCGCCGCCATTCGTAGCCTTCATCACGTAGTA
>QHVR01000436.1:2210-3220 GCA_003223595.1 Acidobacteriota bacterium | reverse complement strand
CGCCCAATCGCCATGATGTGCGAGCTTGCGCCAAGAATAGACGGCTCGCGCTCCACCTTGCGGATAATCGTAAGCAGACGTTCGCGCTGAAGCGGATCATTCCACAGCCTGTCGAAATCGCGAGCCAACCAGCCCGGGCCTTCAATGGCGGCTATTTCGAGAACCTGAAATCCAACTGCCAGGAACTCACGCGATAATTCTCCGGGCTTATGAAAATAAGCATCGGTGAAATAGATGGAGTTCGTGGTTGGATTTCTATGCTGGCCATCCTCTAAATCGCGCGCCACAATGGGCGCAAATTCGGGATCGCTAAAGAATCCGCTGGAGAGGGAGTCCAGTAAGGAAGCGAAGCGGCTGATTCCGGCGCCCCATAACAACCCTCCTGGACGCAGCACGCGGCGAGCTTCGCACAAGCAGGCGATCCGATCTTCCTTCTCGACGAGATGGTAGAGCGGGCCCAACAGAAGCACCGCATCGACCGAGCTATCAGGATTCCGCAACTGCCGCGCATCGCCGAGTTCCGCGGACGCCAGCGGATGATCCGGCTGCTGGCTTGACGCCGCGCGTGCCTGCTCGATGTGCTTGGCAACGGGATCAATGAGATGCACTTCATAGCCCAGCGATGCAAGCCAGCAGGCATAGACACCGGATGCGCCGCCAGCATCAATCACCCGGGCGGGCGCCGGAGGCAGATGTCTCTGTATCAATTCCCGGGTGCGCTCGTGCTCCAGCTGAAACCAGCTGGTGCGGAGTCGCGCCGCTTCGTCAACATCGGTGTAGTAGCGGAGAATGCGCTCGCTGGATGGATCGGGCATCAATTTCAGGAGGCGCTAGCTTCCTGCGCTGGTTCGCCGCGGAACACGGTACCCGAGCTGCATCGACAAATGCCGTGCCGCGTCTTTCAAAGCTTCCAGGATGCGCGGCATGGTTTGCGCGTTGACCTGATGAATCGTTCCGCTTAATCCGAGGCTAGCTTCGATCTCGCCCTTTTGATTGAAAACCGGAGCGCC
>QHVR01000436.1:0-2142 GCA_003223595.1 Acidobacteriota bacterium | reverse complement strand
TCCTTGAACAGGCGCGAGGCGGATGTGATGGTTTTCGGAGTGCGCCTCTCCATCGAACGTTCGGCAAGAATCTTCTCCACTTTCGCCTGCGGAATATGCGCGACCAGCGCTTTGCCTACGCTGGTGGCGTGAACGCGCATGCGTCGTCCGACCCAGGTGTCCATGCGAATGAATCCCTGCGGCTCCACTTTTTCGATGTACACCGCCTCGGGCCCGTCGAGGATCGCCAGATGGCAAGTGAGGTTCGTCTTTTCCATCAGGTTCCGCATAATCGGAAGGGCAACTTCGCGGACATCGATTCCGCTAAGGGCGCCGCGGCTCAGGCTCAAAATTTTCAATCCGACGCGATATTTTCCCGTCTCTTCGTCCCGGTTCACGTAATTCTGTTTCTCGAGCGTGCGCAAAATGTAGCTGGCCGAACTCTTTGGAATCTGCAACTTGCGGCTGATTTCCGCGTTGCTCATCCCCTCCGGCTCCTGCGCCACAGTCTCGAGCATGCTGAGAGCGCGCTCGACCGCAACCGATGGATTTTCTTCCTTGTGGGGCATAGCAAATCGTTATGGTAACAAACCCTGTAGGCGGACAACAAATTGAATGTACGTTCAACATATTGAACATCACTCTTGACCACCCGCCCGGAGCATTTTACGATCCGCCAGTATTACGAATGGCTGTTCAGCATTATGAACACACTTGGAGAGTTAGCAGATGACGCCTACCGCAGTTGCTTCACCGGAATCGGGAGTTCTCACCAATCCTGTTAGCAGCGCCCCCGCGCAGTTCGATGCAGCGCGCGATCTGCCTGCAGGCTTCATGGATTTTTTCCTTCCCCTGCACCGCAGGTTCACGCCTCGTCAACAGCAGCTTGCTCAGAAGCGCACAGAGGTCCTGCAGCGCTCGCTGGAAGGCGAAAAGCCCACGCATCACTTCCCTTCCGACACGGTTCGCAACGGGTGGCGGATATCGTTGCCGGAGTGGTGCCAGGATCAGCGTAACCAGATGACGGGGCCCGCGGATGATGGCGAACTCTGCGTCAAGATGCTCAACTCGGGCGCGCCCGGAGTCATGCTCGACCTGGAAGACTCCTGCGTCGACGAGTGGAACCATCACCAGACGGGCGTCGCCAACATTCTCGCCTGCCTGCGCGGTGAACTAAGCTATTACGACAAGAAGCGCGACAAGACGGTCACTATTCAGCCAAGCAAGACGGTGATCTTTACCCGCCCTCGTGGACTGCACTTGAGCCAGGCGGGCCTGATCCCCGGAGAATTGGTTTCTGCTTCCCTGTTCGATGTGGCCCGGGTTTTCTACGGCATCGATCCCGCGGAATTGAAGCATCCGCTCTGCATCTACATTCCGAAATCCGAGTCCGCCGAAGAAGCCTTGTGGTGGCGCGATCTGTTCCAGGCTTTGGCGACCTCGCGCGGGCTGGGGCATGACTACATCAAGTGCATGGCGCTGGTGGAATCTCATCCAATGGCTTTCCAGATGGAGGAATTCACCTACCATCTGCGCGATCACATCATCGGACTGAATCTTGGCCGCTGGGATTACATGGCCAGCCTGATTCATTTCAACCTTGACGATCCTGACTGGGTTCTGCCGGATCGCAACACGATTCCGCATAACGTCCCGTTCTTTCAAAACCTGCGGGAACTAATCCCTGAAATCTGCCACCATCGTGGAATTCTGGCGATCGGGGGCATGACGGCGCTCTATCCCAGCCGCGAAGACGCGGAACTGAATGCGCGCGCCCTGGCAGTTCTGGAAAAAGACAAGAAGAACGAAGCCGACTGCCTGATGGATGGCGCCTGGACCGGTCACCCGGATCAGAATGCGATCGCGGTCGAGCAATTTCCTTACCCCAACCAACTGCAGAAGAGGCCAACAAATGCCAGCCGGTATCCCGATCTGCGCCCTGTTCCGCACGGAGTTGGAACGCGGACGGTGAACGGCACGCGAGCAGCCGTGCGCACCGTCATCCGTTACCGCCATGGAGTGCTCAGCGGGCGCGGAGCCAGCTTGCTGGACGGGTACATGGAAGATCTGGCGACCGATCGAATTTACCGTCTGATGATCGCGCAACGCGTGATCCATCGCGACCTGGTGCACGTTCTCGACGCGCAGGGAAATTCTGTGAAG
>QHVR01000435.1 GCA_003223595.1 Acidobacteriota bacterium | reverse complement strand
ATCAACGCCTGCCAGCGCACGAAAGCACTGCGGCGCAGGAATCCAACAATCATCAGCATCGCGCCATACGCCATCCACAGCGCGGAGTAGGTGAAATCGCGTGCAATTTCGAGATTGTGATAGTCCAGGTAAGCGCCTTTCCATTGATGGCCAGTCGGGCGGAAACCCGCCATTTGCCGCAGGTAATAGTCGGAAACTTCCCGGCTAAGCGCGATCAGCGCCAGCACGTTAAGCGCTACCACCGCCACAGCCGAAATCGTGCGCGCAGTTTCGTCCTCGCGCTTGGCTCCGAACCACGCGACCGCTCCCAGCACCGCCACCGCGACCGCAAAGGTCGCCATGCGCAAGTTGAAGACCAACTGGGTGGTGTGGAAGTTATCGATAGCCAGCAACCGGGTCACGCCCAGAACCAGCGCGCCCAGCGCGAAGGCATTCAGAAAATCGGAATGAACGCGGTTGGCAATCCACAGCAGCACTCCCGCCTCGATGAACCATCCAATCGTAATCCAGTGCGCATCCAGCCGGATAGGAATTGCGACCGTGATAAAGCCGATCGCCAGCGCCAGATGCAGATAGTAGAGGATCTCCGAAGTCCCCGCCGCCATTTTTCTGGCGTGCACCAGCCGGCTCAAAAAGATGTACACGGCCGCCAGCGCCAGCGCGAACCACGCCATGTTCACTTTGTTCACTTCCTGAATCATGGCGTAGGCTTCGAGGAAATAGACCCCGGCATTGACGAACGCCAGCACCGCCGGGATCGCCGCCAAGACCGGATGTTCGCCATCCGGTTGCAGCGTGATCAGCGGAGCAATGGCGAAGATGGCAAAGAACAGGCTGGCATACGCCAGCGTCAACTCCAGCGGGCCGCGGTTGTAGAACGTCCAATACCAGCCCAGATACAGGACCAGAGTGCCGATATAGCTCATTACGAGCAGGCGCCGCCACGGCCGGAACGCGACGAGTACCAGGGTAGCGATATCGAGAATCGCCACGTACGTGAACAGCGCGACCTCTCTGTTTTCCCCGGTCTTGAGCAGGAGCGGGGTTGTAAAGCCACCGACCAGCGCGAACGCCGCGAGAATCTGGGCATCCTGGCTCAGCGCCATCACCGAAGTGGCGGCGGTCACAACCAGCATCATGGCGAAGGCCACGCTGCTGGGAATCAAGCTGTAAACATGGAACGCCGCCCACAGCGACAAATACAGCGTGCCGATGCCGACCGCCTTCAGGGAATACGAAAACGCGTTGTAATTCTTAGCGCGGAAGCGCTCGCTCCAGATGACGATTGCGATGCCCGCGGCCAGTCCAATCGAGATCTGTCCGGCCGGCCCGATCCAGTTGTTGTCGAACGCAAACTTGAGGAAGTAGGAAACCCCGATCAGCAGCGCGGCGATCCCAATCCGGTTCAGCCAGTGCGAACCGATGCGGGACTCCCAGTCCGGTT
>QHVR01000434.1 GCA_003223595.1 Acidobacteriota bacterium | reverse complement strand
AAACCAGATTGGCGGATACGGTTCGCCCTTCGCCAATAACTCGGGCTGCAATACCGAGAATGCACCGACCAGCCAGCTTATTCCTTCAGGCGGCGGTACCTGCGCGGGAGACACTCGTCTCGTCGTGCAAGGAACCCTTGGTTTCTGGCATCGGTTGACGCAGGGACCGAAAGGCGGCCTGCGCTGGGGCATTCAATACTCCTACTTTGAGCGGCTTGGATGGTCCGGGAGCAACGGCACTACTGGACCTAGCATTTCGCCAAAAGGGGTGGACAACATGGTGTGGACTTCGTTCCGCTATTACCTGCCGTAAGCGGAACGAGATTCGCTCAATCGAAATGGTGCTGGGTAACTCGTCCGGCGCCATTTACTTTTGTGCGGCTACGTCCTCAATCACCGCAAGCGGAAAAGCGATGATCTATACTGGCTATCCTGGATTGGCACGAATTCTCAGCAATATTACTGAAGCGCGTTCATGACCCGCATCTCGCTAGACGATCCCAAATACTTTCTCAACCGAGATATTTCCTGGCTCGCCTTTAATCGCCGTGTGCTCGAAGAAGCGCGCGACGAGGGCAATCCGCTGCTGGAGCGCCTGAAGTTCCTCTCCATTTCGGCGAGCAATCTCGATGAATTCTTTGAAGTCCGCATCGCCGCCATACTGCAGCAGATTGAAGACGGCTACAACGAGGCTGGTGCCGATGGCCTGACGCTCAATGAAAAGCGCGACATTCTGAGCAAGCAAACCCATGAGTTCGTAGACGACCAGTATGACTGCTGGAATGCAAAATTGCGTCCGGCGCTCGCCGAGCAAGGCATTCGCGTGCTCGGTTTGCATGAACTGGATGCACAGGCGATGCGCTTTGTGGAGGCATACTGCGAGAGGGAATTGGACCCGCTGCTGACTCCCGTGACCGTGGATCCGGCGCATCCCTTTCCGCGCGTCATTAACAAGGCTTTGTGCCTCGGGTTGCTGCTGAGGCGGCGGCGGCGCTCGGCGCTCACTTACACTGGCGTGGTGTCGGTGCCGCGTGCTCTGCCGCGCCTGGTGAAGCTTCCTTCCGACGGCACCCACGACTTCATCTTCCTTGCCGACCTCGTAGCGCATCACGCCGTGCGTATGTATCACGGATACGACATCGTCTCCTCCGCTCCGTTTCGCGTAACGCGTAACAGCAATCTCTATTTGGCGGAAGAAGAGGCTCGCAGCCTGCTCGAATCGGTGCGCACGGAATTGCATAACCGCCGGAAGGGCGACGCGGTGCGCCTCGAGATCGAGGCTGACGCAGACCCGGAAATTATTGATCGCCTGCGCACAGTGTTTGAACTCGATCCCTGGCAGGTTTTTCCGGTGAATGGCCCGGTGAACCTGGTGCGTCTGTTCAACGTTTACGAACAGGTGAACCGCCCCGATCTGAAGTACCGCGGCTTTGTGCCCCGCGAATTGCGCCTGACTTCCAAATCCAAGGATCTGTTCCAGGAGTTACGCTCGCACGACATTCTGCTGCATCACCCTTTCGATTCCTACGACGCGGTAGTCTCGTTTATCGAATCGGCGGCGGAAGATGACAACGTGCTGTCGATCAAGCAGACGCTATACCGCACCAGCGAGCATTCTTTGATCGTTCCCTCGCTGATGGATGCAGCCTCGCGAAAAGAAGTCACGGCGGTTGTCGAGCTGAAGGCGCGCTTCGATGAAGCCTCGAACATCCGCTGGGCGCGCGATCTGGAAGATGCGGGCGTGCAGGTCTTCCATGGACTCGTCGGCCTGAAAACGCATTGCAAGCTTTCATTGCTGGTGCGCCGCGACCCCGACGGCATCCCGCGCAGCTACGCGCATATTGGAACGGGAAATTACAACGCGACCACCGCCCGCATCTACACCGATCTCAGCTTGTTCACCGCCAATCCCGAAGTCACACGAGCGGTGCACGACGTTTTCAGCTTCCTGACCGCATATGCGGAAAACCAGAGCTACGAACCTCTGCTGGTTGCGCCTCTCGATCTGGCGGAAAAATGTATTGCGCTGATCGAGCGCGAGGCGGATCACGCGCGCCGCGGTGATCCGGCCCGCATCATCGCGAAAATGAATGCGCTGCTCGACAAAAATGTCGTGCAAGCGCTGTACCGTGCTTCCCAGGCCGGAGTGGAAATCGATCTCATTGTTCGCGGGATTTGCGCGCTGCGTCCGGGAGTGCGCGGGGTGAGTGAAAATATTCGGGTGCGCAGCATCGTGGGACGCTTCCTCGAGCATAGCCGCATCTATTACTTCGCCAATGGCGGCGATGAAGAGATCTATATCGGGAGCGCGGACTGGATGCCGCGCAATCTGTACGAGAGGGTTGAGGTGCTGGTTCCCCTGCGCGACGAAATGCTGCGGCAACGGGTGCGGCACGAGATTCTGGACGCCTATCTGGCGGACAACCGCAAAGCTAGGATTCTCCTCAAAGATGAAACTTATATCCGGGCATGGCAGCCCATGCAGGGCAAGCGAAACCGCAGGATGCCCACCGGCGCAGCGGCATTCAGTGCCCAGGAGTTTCTTATGAGCGTGGCGGAAGGCAAAGCTCCGGCAGCTCTGCCCGTCCCCGCGTCTCCCAGA
>QHVR01000586.1 GCA_003223595.1 Acidobacteriota bacterium | reverse complement strand
TTGCGTTTTTCGCCCAGCATTGCGGATCGGTTTTCTCGGCATTCTCCAAGAAGCGTGCAAAGGCGGCGGTCAGCGCGTCAGTCAATTGCGTGAGCTTGAACTCGCGAACCAGTTCTGCCGCTTTCCCCACGATGAAGTTGTTGCGATTGCCGAGTGCTTTTTGAACTCCTTGAAGCTGCTCCGGTCCAGCCGCCTGACGTAGTGAATCCAGATTCGCGATCTGCTGTTCAAAAGCTTTCTTGCCCGGCATGGGTTGCAGTTTACTCTGGGCGCGAATCACACGCGACGCCGCAGCATGGCATCCGAACGGCCCATCTTGTAGAGTAGGTGGTCGGGGAAAAAGAAGAAGCTTGGAGGCTGGCGGTGAAACAGGGCAATCATGGAAATTCGCACGGGCACAAAGAGCCGAACACGGGAGAAGGCAAGGATCGTAATTTACATAATCCCATCGAAGACCGACTGATCCCGCTGGAACCGCTCGATCTGTCCAAAGTTCATTCCATTGACGGCCTGGTTCGTGCGATGGCGAAGACGGCCTTCACCGGGCGCCAGTTGGGGGAAGCGGCCGATGTACTCGAAGCCATGGCGCTGGACGAAGACGCTTTCATCGTGATGACCCTTGCTGGCGCGATGACTGTCGCCAAGCAGGGGCTGATCATCACGGAGTTGATCGACCGCGGAGTGGTGAATGCCATTGTCTCCACTGGCGCGCTGATGGCTCACGGCCTGGTGGAGGCCAGTGGGCGCGCTCATTTCCGGGCCAATCCCGACGTTTCGGATGTTGAACTTTATGAGCAGGGTTACAACCGCGTCTACGACACGCTCGAGCCGGAACAAAACCTCGATGACGTCGAAGAGATCATGTCGGCAGTGCTCGAAGCGTGGGACCACAACGAGGTGATGTGCTCCTACAAACTGAACCACGCGATCGGAGCGTACCTGGCGAAGAATGCCCAAGGACAGCGGGGAATTCTGAAGTCTGCCTATGAACAGGGAGTCCCGGTGTTTGTCCCGGCATTCAGCGATTCGGAACTTGGGCTCGATACCGCGCTCAACAACCGGCTGCGCGAGTCCACGGGAAGGCACAAAATCCGCTTCGATCCATTCGAAGATCTGGAGCACTTTGCCGCCACCCTGCTTCGTCAGAAGAAGCTGGGAATTTTCACCATCGGAGGCGGTGTTCCGCGCAACTGGTCACAGCAGTTTGGGCCCTTTATCGAACTGAGGCATCGCCGGCTGGGTGAGAACGTGCCTCTGAAGCGCTATCACTACGGTCTGAGAATCTGTCCTGAGCCGGTGTACTGGGGAGGGCTCTCAGGCAGTCCTTACAGCGAGGCAATCTCGTGGGGTAAGTTTGTGCCTCCGGCGGAAGGCGGCAAGTTTGGGGAGGTCTTTGTGGATGCCACGGTTGGACTTCCGATCCTGGTCGCGTCCCTGGTTGAGCGGCTGGAAAAAGCGAAAAAGGGCGGCCGCAAGGCGTCAAAGTCCGTTGCCAGAAAATAGGCGCAAAAAGTTCAGGCGGGTTCCGGTTTTAGCCGGAACCCGCCTCTGGGACAAATCTCAAGCGACTAGGTGCCCGTTTCGCAGGACACACCTTCTTCATCTCTTGCCTCAGGCGAATTCGCGTCCTGGCTGACGTCCCGCAAGTGACGATAGAGCGGGGCAAGTCGAGTGTCTTTCAGCAATTCCGCCTCAGCCTGAAACCAATCCTGTAACTCGTGGCCCTCAGCCTGGCCGCGCGACTCGTAGAGTTCCTGGGCGCGCGAGCGCAGCTTTCGCTCCGCCATTCGCCGCATAAGCGCCTGCTGTCGTTTTCTACGTGTTTCGGTGTCCACAGCTTCCCCTAAGCGAGGTAAGAACCCTCACCTACTCAACTTCTATGATAACCCAGCACTGTTAACGAAAGATTACATTCGCCACATTTGGGTGGTTACTGAAGTTATAATCCCTCCCGAGGTCGCCGAAGTTCCCATATGTAGCTGAAAATGCAGGTCACCTGGAGATCTGGCGGCGCATTTTTCAGCGGTTCTAGGCCCAACGGCGGTGTAGAAACAGTCCTGAGTCCCCAACCGTTGCTCCGGCGAATTTCCCAAACTTGTAACCGGCTAGACCTTATACACTCAATGTCAGTGGAGGCGATTTAAATGGCCAGCGCGGTACTGGTGCAACAGGCGCAACGAGAGGACTGGAGCGATGAAGAGGTCGTGAAGCGCGTTTTGGACGGCGAAACCGCGCTTTATGAACTGCTGATGCGCCGGCACAATCAACGGCTATACCGAGTAGCCCGGGCCATCCTGCGCGACGATGCGGAGGCCGAGGACGTGATGCAGGATGCCTACGTCCGTGCTTACCAGAATCTGGCGAGTTTCGAAGGGCGGGCAAAATTTGTTACCTGGCTGACTCGCATTGCGGTGCATGAAGCTTTGACGCGCTCCCGGCGGCGCGTCCGTTTTCAGGCTGTGGATCCGGCCGACGAATCCCATGGAGAGATTATGCAATCGCTACCTTCGAGTGTGCGCAGTCCGGAACAGCAAGCTTACGATCGGGAACTCGCCGTTGTACTGGAGAAGGCTGTTTCATCACTGTCGGAAGATCACCGACTCGTTTTCATGCTGCGAGACGTGGAAGGAATGACTACCGAAGAAACCGCGCACTGCTTGAACCTGACCGAGGAGAACGTCAAGGTTCGTCTGCACAGAGCGCGGGCGGGACTCAGAAAGCGGCTCTACCGAGTGGTTGGCGCAACCGCTTCTCGATGCTTCCAGTTCCACGCAGTACGCTGTGACCGGGTGGTGAAGAATGTTTTCGCCACGCTGGGGATCAGGGCAGCGCACCTGGGCTAATCAAAGATCAAAACTGCCGACGCGATCACTGTGGTCCAGAGTCCGCGTTTATCGCCAACTGCCGACTGCGTCACATTCGCGGTGCGAACGATCTTGTTGGAGAGGCGATAGATCTGTTTCTTCTCGTCCCACGATCGGTCCGGATCGAATTCCACGTTGAGAGTGGTGGCCAGCATTTCGGCCGCGAGTTCCTCGGCGTATTCTCCGGCGGCATCTTCGGTCTCGCCGAACGAGTGGTGTTCGCTGAGATAGCCGTAGGTGTTGCGGTCGGCGGGAATGGCCACGCCGATGGAGGACGCGAGCAGGCGGTGCGGCTCGCGGGTGGAATTTTCGGCGACTACGGCAAAGACGACCTCGCCCGGGTGTAGGTATTTGACGCCCTCTTTGCGGGCGAGCAGCTTGCAGTTGGGCGGGAAAATTGATGATACCCGCACAAGATTCTGGGCAGCGATCCCGGCGTCACGCAACGCCAATTCAAATGAAGTCAAGCGCTCGCGGTGTTTTCCCACTCCTTTGGTGAAGAAAATCCGCTTCGGAACCATGTCTTTGCCCAATTCGCTCGCCCTCCTCGAGAACCCAAAATTTTTAAGGTGAGAAAGAAATCTAACACAATGGTTTGTAAAGGAAATATGAATTTCAGAGTAGGGGCAAAAAAATTGCAGGAGGCGCGGAAGCGCTCTCCTGCAATCGGAGCTCAGAATTGTAGCGACTACTTTGCGGGCTTGACCGAGCTTACCGCGATGGTATTGTCCTTCTCTGTGCCGGTGACGGTGGCTTTGGCTCCCGCTTGCTTGTCCAGTGTCGATAGAGCAGCCTTGTCACTGGTTTCGAGGGTGTAAACCTTATCGCCCACGACGAGGGCATACTTAGAACCCTTGCCCACACAGGCCCGGGTGCAAGCCGCATCATCTCCGGGCATGGCATGCTTGGCACCGCACATGGAGTCGCTGACAGTGCCAGTGTAGGATTTTCCGCTGGCGGCAAACGCGGCGCCAGCTGCCAAAGTTAGAACCAGCAACAACTGCAGAATCCATTCTTTTTTCATGTTTCGAGCACTCATCCACATTCTCCTTTTTATTGGCGGGCTTGATGACTCGAACTGTGTGGGGACCCGCAACTCCCTTTCAGCAATATTCCATCCACACAAAAGATGCGCCAATGCCGACAAGGTTACAACTATTGAATTTTAAAAATGCGGGGTGCGCAGGCGCGCACCCCGCTTATTATGCCCGGATGGATGGGGGAGGGCCCGGGCAAACTTAAGGGACCAGCTAACGTGAGAGTCACCAGACTAGCGTGCTTAGGGCCCGCCCGAGCATGGGGAAAAGATTTGTTCCAAAATACGAACAAGCGGGGCAAGAGGAGCGGACTACTTGGGTGCCTTCGCGCTGTAGATTAAGTCGACGTCCACGGTTTGGTCCTTCACGTTAGCTGTGACATGGGGAGAAACTTCCCAATCGAGCGTTGGTGGCAGGAGTCTTTGGGCGGCCGGAAGGTATTCGCTCAGATAAGTGGAGTTGTAGACCTCGCCGGGGCGGATCTTCCACGCGTTTCTAAGCTTGGCGGTGAGGCCGTTGTCGAGTCCGCGGAATTCCAGGTCGCCCATGTGAAAGACAGGGCCTTCCTTGACCTCCAACGTGATCGCAACGCTGCCAGCCGTTTCGTCGAAAGAAGGCTGTGGCGTGATCGAGGCGGTGACGAACCCTTTTGAACCATAAAGCTTCTGGACCTCAGAAAGACTGTCGCCGAGCCGCACCATATTCGCTGCCTGGCCCGGCTCAAGACGCACCATTTTGGCCAAGGTGTCGGTCGGAATAGCTTCATTGCCGGACCATTGCAGCGACTTCAACTTATATTGCTGTCCCGGCGTGACGGGGAATGACACATCCACGATGGTCAGATTTCTAGGGCCCTCATCATTTGACGCTGAGGGCTGTTTCACGACCTTGGGTTGCGGATCGCCGAAACTCGCTTTGAGGTATCCCCGGGAGTAGTACACAGGCAAGAGCTGCTTTTCGATCAGGGAGCGCAAAACCGTGCGGGAATACTCGCGCTCGAAGACTCTCTTGGACGCGGCGGTGAGCGCGGGGAGTTCGGCTTCACCGGCGCCGACGAATTCGACATCGCGAATCTGAATCAGAACATCGGCAACACGATAGAGAATTGCTTGCACGGGACCGTCAGATTTGCCCACGCGCTCGTATTCCACGTGCCCGGGAATGGATTTCTCGACCAGCATCGCCTGCAGTACATCGGAGACCTCTTCGGGCAGGCGGCCGGATAAGGGAAGCTCGCCATCGAACAACGGCGCGTGCTCTTTGATGCGATGCAGAAGATCCGCGTCGGAAAACCAGACGAAGTCTTCGAAGCGTACGGGAACAAACTTGTCGGCATCGACCACATGGAATTCGAGCTTGGTGCCGGCTGAAGAATACGAATAGGAGTAAGTGATGTCGGTGAAAACGCCGGTGTCCCCCAGACGGCGCGCGGCTCGCTTGAAGTCGTCCTCATTCACCGGCGTTCCCAGTTGCAACCCGGTAGCGGCGACGATGTCCTGCTCTGCAAACCGCTTGCTGCCAGTAACCTTGACGCCAATCAGCTGACGCGCCGATGCCGGCATCTGGGATATTGGCTTCTGCGTTTGCACTGTGGCCGACACCGAGCTTCCCAGGCAGAGCAGCAGCAGAATATGACGCGAATTCCTCATCGGCTGGGGATGTATGCCAATTCTTGAGTGGATTTGTGCTTCACCGCAATATCAATGAACGCCAGAGCGGCGCGGCTGAGGGCCTTATCTTTGCGAAAGACCAACGCGAGATCGCGTCGGACCTGAGCATCAGCCAAGGGAATGGCCGCCAGCACCTTGGCGCGAACATCTTCCTCAACGTTCGAGCGCGCGATAAAGCCGATCCCGACATCGGCGGCGACGAAACGCTTCAGCAGTTCGCTCGAGTCCAGTTCCATGGTGAAGTTCGGCTTCAGGCGTTTTTCGTGAAACATCTGTTCAATGGCGTCGCGCGTGTGGCCGGCTTTGGGAACGATCAGGGGAAACTTGCTGGCATCTGCAATGCTGGCTGATTTCAGTTTTCCCAGGGGATGTTGCGGTGGTGCAATGAGGATCAGCTCATCGCGATGGATGAGCACGACTGTGAGCCGGCTATCGTTTACTGGCAGCGACACGACTCCGAAATCCACTGAGTTGTCGATGATCGACTCCAGAACCCTGGCGTAATCGGCGCGCTTGATGTTGACCGAGACATCGGGATACTGCTTTTTGAAGTCGGCAAAGACGTAGGGCAGGATGTGCAGGCACGTGCCTTCGTTAGCGCCTACGATGATCTCGCCCCGGGGCACGCGCTCCATCTCCGCGATGGAAACCATCATGGCTTTGCGGGCGTCGAGCGTATCTTCGACATATTTCACGAAGGCCTTGCCCGCCGCAGTAAGCGATACCTTGCCGCCAGAGCGATCGAAGAGCTTGGCTCCGACCTCTTCCTCCAAACCGCGAATCTGCGACGAAATGGCCGGCTGCGTGCGAAAGCGTTTCTCCGCCGCCCGGGAGAATGAGGCGTGCCGCGCCACTTCGAGAAAGGTCTCGAGCTGGTCAAAGTCCATAGAAAGCCTTTAGTCCTCAGGGCTCAGCTGTCAGTCAGGCCGGGGCCGTGCTCTTGAGATCGATGGGATGGCTGAGAGCTGACAGCGTCAGTATAAAGTGTGCTTTATCCCGGCTATAAGAACAATCGAATTGCCTGCACGCTGCGCCGGCTTTAGACTCTACGATTCCGCACGCGCGACCGATTGTAGCAGCCTGCCCTCGCATGTAGAGGAGCCCAATGCCTGACGCCAACAGTGTCCTCGATTTCGCCAAGAAACATGAAGCCAGGATCCTGGATCTCCGTTTCACCGACATTCCGGGATTGTGGCACCACGTTTCCTATCCCATCGAGCAACTCACCGAATCCTCTTTCCAGGCAGGCTTTGGAATTGATGGTTCCTCCATAAGGGCCTGGGCGGGGATCCATGAGAGCGACATGCTGCTGAAGCCGGATGCCAGTTGCTATCTCATGGACCCGTTTACGGAAGTGCCGACGCTGGTGCTGGTGTGTGACGTTGTGGACCCGGTCACCAAGCAGAGCTACGATCGCGATCCACGGCATATCGCCCGCAAGGCGGAGCAGTATCTCGCAGGGAGCGGCATCGCGGATACGGCGTACTTTGGGGCAGAGGCCGAATTTTTTATCTTCGACAGCGTGCGCTTCGATCAGCGCGAGCAATACGGCTTTTACTACATCGATGCGGAAGAGGGACGTTGGAATTCGGGAAGGGAATCGAACAATCTCGGGTATCGTCCCCGGTATGGGGAGGGCTACTTCCCGGTCGCCCCCACCGACCATTACCAGGATCTGCGCTCGGAGATGGTGGTCACCATGCAAAGCTGCGGCATGGAAGTCGAATGCCATCATCACGAAGTCGCGTCGGGCGGCCAGGCCGAGATCGACCTGAAGTACGACTCGCTTCTCCGCTCCGCCGACAAGATGCTGCTCTACAAATACGTCGTCAAGAACGTGGCCAGTCGCAACGGCAAGACGGTCACGTTCATGCCGAAGCCCATCTTTGGCGACAACGGCAGCGGAATGCATACGCACCAGTCGCTGTGGAAGGGTGGAGATCCACTATTCTCCGGGGATGGATATGCGGGCCTGTCGCAGCTTGCCTTGTGGTACGTCGGCGGTCTGCTCAAGCATGGCCCGGCGCTGTCGGCGATCATCGCGCCCACGACCAACTCTTACAAGCGCCTGGTACCGGGTTTCGAGGCGCCAGTAAGCCTGGCATACTCACGTCGTAACCGCTCGGCAGCATGTCGAATCCCGATGTACACGATCGAGCCCAGATCGAAGCGCGTGGAATTTCGTCCGCCCGACCCGAGCTGCAATCCATATCTGGCTTTCGCTGCGATGCTTATGGCAGGGCTGGATGGAATTGAAAACAAAATGGATCCCGGGCCGCCGCTGGACAAAGACATCTACGAACTGGACCCCGAGGAAGTATCCAACGTTCCGGCCATGCCTGTATCGCTGGAAGAGGCGCTGGACGCCTTGCAGAGAGACCACGAGTTTCTGCTGAAGGGAGACGTGTTTACGGAAGAGTTATTGCGAACGTACGTCGATTACAAGCGCTCGAAAGAGGTGGAGGCAGTCCGAGCCAGGCCGCATCCTTACGAGTTTGCGCTCTACTACGACATTTAAGGCATGGATGACGCGGCCGCAAAGACAGGAATGCCTTGGCATTCCGAGGTTTTGTGGGATGTTCTCTCGATCAGTCGCTTAGACGGCGGTGCGCACCGAGGTGTCTTTCATCATGCGCTCCATCAGCCGCATGCGCTTGTTCGACAGAGCAGAGTCACTGAATTGGGCCTGGCGCGTCTCACTCCCGCTCACGGAGAGCAGTTCCGCTCCCATGGCGTCCAGAGCGTCATTGGACCGCCCCAGAATCATGAGGAGATATTTCTGCGCTATGGGCCGGTCCGCCGGGTGGATCAGGGACCACCATCTTCGGACTGACTCCTGCACTTCGGCCTCGCTCTTTTCCCCAACAACAAGGGCGTCGATCAGCCGATAAACTTTACTCTTAATTGCTTGATACGAGACTGAAATCTCTTGTGGCATAAGGTTCCCTGGGCTTGCTGTACTGTGGAAAGTGCAATCCTTCAGCCAAACGGTAATAGCCTTCTTTTTCTGGTATTTAGCGCCTCCGCGACTAATGTGAACGTACTATGAATGGAAGAAACAGAGTCACGGGATATGAATTCTGGAAGAGGCGCTGCCGCGGCCGTTGAGTTCCGCCCGAACAGAACGCCATCGGAACCATCGACAACACGGTCCGCGGCGCGAGGGCCCGCGTTAGAATATTGCGCTCTAGCGTGCAGTTTCGTTTTGAACAGCCTTGCCGCACTTGCGGGATTGAATACTCTGTTCGGTCTCAAGTCCATCGGAGGTGAAATGCGAAAGTGGCCGTGGATGGTAGTGGTGTTAGCACTGATCTCCAGCGCAGGGGCACAAGTCTCGCCACCCTCGAACATGCCAGAGGAGAAGACGTCCTATGGCACGTGGAAAGCAGTGGATCCGAACGAACGCATGTTTTTCCCGAGGGACATGCTTTGGGGATGGGCGCAGTTTGATCTGGCGCCGCCGCATAACGAGATTGACCCCAACCTTTGCGGGGGGAATGCCGGGCAGTACGGGGGCGTGAACGCTCCGTGCAGCATGTTTGCGCGCTACATGCTGTCTGGGATACTCGAGGTTCGTCCCTTTGGGAAGGGTCCGCTGCGCCGATTCATGGTTTATGGAGCGCCTACGTTCCTGTTCGGTAAGACGGTTCCCAAGACCTTGTATACCTGGTCCTTCGACCCGATTGGTATTGAGCACTCCTGGGGGGCTGGGATTTATCTCAACAAGGGATTCGAGTTTCGGGTGACCCAGCATTTTCTGTTTGATCGGCTGGGTTCCCGGGACAAGTACCTGGGACTTGCTGATTTGGGCAACAACGGCCCGTGGGGAGACCGCGAGCGCGGCCTCCATCTCCTCAGCCGAATCCAGGCACATTCCCCGCAGCTGCGGATTGCGCGCCAGGCGCCGCTTGAACTCCTCCAGAAAAGCTTCGTACGCCTCGCCTTCCGTAGCCACGGGCGGCAGCATACGTTTGGGCAGGCGAAACCAGAGCACGAACGGAGTCGAGAGCAATGCAGCGTACAGGAAAGTGAGCGCCCACATCACCGCGTCGCCGAATACAGGATTCAGCGAGCGCGCTGACTGCACAATCTGCGTCGTCTGGTTGAACAGAAATACTGCGAACACAAACACGATGAACGCAGCAAGCCTAGAACGATCCTTTTGATGGTGGCGGAGATAGGATTCTCCCCTATCAGTATCGCCGGATGCCGGGCATTGGGGAAGGCGTGGGGTGCATCTGGCCGCACCATACCCTCCATCCCCGATGTGCGCGGGGCGCCAGCGCTTGTAGCGTCCTAAGAGGGAAAGATATTGTTCTGCCCACCCCCGAAGAGGAGAATCCAGTGAAACCATTCCTACGGCTCTCAATCTTGGTCCTTTCCGTTAGCACCGCCGGACTGATCTGGGCACAGCAGGACCAGCCTGCGGCTGGCAGCCAGGCGCCAGCCGACAACACGAAAGTTAACCAGCGTGACCGCAACCAGAACGAACCCACAGCCGACCAGCAGAAAGAAAACAGCTCCGATCGGACTCTCGCCCAACAGGTGCGTCGCGCCCTGGTGAAGGACAAATCCCTTTCCACCTACGCCCACAACATCAAAGTGATTGCGCAGGACGGCGTCGTCACCCTGAAAGGTCCGGTGCACTCCGACCAGGAAAAACAAGCGATCGAAGCGAAAGCCGCCGAGGTAGCGGGTGGCGCTGACAAGATCAAGAGCGAGATTGACATATCCAACAAATAGAACGTGCGATCTAAATTGATCAAAACTGAAAAGGAGAATACATGGCAGGTAAAAACACAGCAGCGTTCGGCATTTATCGAGATCGCATCAGCGTAGACAACGCGGTGGACGCGCTACGAGCGGCCGATTTCCGCAACACGGATATTTCCGTGCTGTTCCCGGAGAATGAGGGGACGAAAGATTTCGCCGTCGAGAAACAGACGAAGGCTCCGGAAGGGACAACCACGGGGGCGACGTCGGGCGCAGTCATCGGAGGCGGCCTCGGCTGGCTAGCAGGCATTGGCGCGCTGGCAATCCCCGGCTTGGGACCTCTCATCGCAGCCGGCCCGATTGTGGCAGCGTTGGCCGGAGCGGGTGCGGGTGGCGTTGTCGGAGGTATCACGGGAGCCTTGGTCGGCATGGGGATTCCGGAGTACGAAGCGAAACGCTACGAAGGTCGGATCAAAGAAGGCGGAATCCTTCTCTCGGTCCATTGTGACGATTCGAGATGGACGAAGAGGGCAAAACAAATTCTGGAAGAGACTGGCGCAGAGGACGTATCGTCCACCAGCGAGGCCGGCGCAGACTTCCAGAAAACAGATAAGCCGATGCAGCGCGCAAGCTAAAGCCTGACCGCATAACACACGACCCTGGGTCAGAGCCCAGGGTCTTTTTTTACTAGGGACCACGTGGCCCCGGGCCCATTGGCCCGGGAAGGTTTTGCCCTTCCTGTGTAGAATAAACTCCTGCGAATTCGCGCCGCTTTGCGGGTGCGAGCGAAATCCTCAGCGTCGAGGGTGCTTCATCATGGCCGAGAAAGCCGTCGTCGATTCCCACTCCACCAACATCGACTCCATCCTGCAAGAGCAGCGAAAGTTCCCCCCTCCAGCCGAGTTCAGCCAGCAGGCGCACGTCAAAAGCATGGACGAATATGAACGCTTGTACAAAGAGTCGGTAGACGATCCGGATAAATTCTGGTCGCGCGTGGCCGGCGAGCTGCACTGGTTCAAAAAGTGGGAGAGGGTGCTGGAGTGGAACTGCCCTTGGGCTAAGTGGTTTGTAGGGGGACAGTTCAACCTCTCCTACAACTGCGTCGACCGCCATATCGAGACCGGCCGCAAGAACAAGCCCGCCATCATCTGGGAGAGCGAGCCGGGCGAGATTCGCACTCTGACCTATCAACAATTGCATCGTGAGGTGCAGAAGTTCGCCAACGTGCTGAAGTCCTTGGGCGTAAAGAAAGGCGATCGGGTCGCGATCTATATGGGCATGACTCCGGAACTGCCGATAGCCATGCTCGCCTGCGCCCGCATCGGAGCGCCGCACACAGTTGTCTTCGGCGGTTTCTCATCCAACGCGCTCATCGACCGCATTCACGATTCGCAGGCTTCCACCGTAGTCACGCAGGATGGCTCCTA
>QHVR01000585.1 GCA_003223595.1 Acidobacteriota bacterium | reverse complement strand
ACTGCGCTCGTTGCCACCCTGCCCGCCGTCCTTCGCGCGCTGCGCACCGATCCCACCGAGATCCTGCGCGCCCAGTGAGCGACAGAGTTCTACGATTGCCATGGGTCGAGCAATCCCCGGTTTCGAGTTCGTTCCGGATTCCGGCTACACGCAAATGGGTTCTCAACTTTCGCGTTTTGAGTCCCCCGATCACTCTTCTCTTTTGTTCTTGACGCTCCCGGATGAACTTAGGTAAGGTTCACCTAGAAGCAAATAGGGAAAGGGGCATCTCTGCTGCGCAAAAAACCGGAACTGCCGCAGGGCACGCTGGATATGTTGGTCCTCAAAGCGCTTTCGCTGGGGCCAATGCATGGCTATGGCATTGGGCAGCGCATCCAGCAACTCGCGCAGGACATGCTGCAGGTTGAAGAAGGCACGCTTTATCCAGCTCTCTATCGAATTGAAAATCGTGGCTGGATCGACGGGGAGTGGGGCATCTCCACGAACAACCGCCGCGCGCGCTTCTACAAGCTCACCAGAGCCGGCCGCAAGCAACTCTCGGTCGAAGAATCGCAGTGGGAGTACTTATCCTTGGCAATTAAGAAGGTTATGCAGGTTACATAGAGGGGCGCGGAGTTATGACAAATTTAAAGTCCTTTCTGCGTCGGCTTCAGACTCTCTGGCGTTCCGAGCAACTCCACAACGAAATTGCCGAGGAGATGCGCTTCCATATCGATCAGCGCGCAGCCGACAACATTCAGAGGGGCATGCCACCGGCAGAGGCTAGAAAGGAAGCAGAACGGCGCTTTGGGGGCGTAGCTCGGATCCAGGAACAATCCTATGAACTTCGTAGCGCGGGCTGGATCGAGTCTTTTGTGCAAGACGTAGTTTATGGTTCGCGGCTACTGCGCAGAACTCCAGGATTCACGTTAGCGGCAGTTCTGACGCTGGCTCTGGGAATCGGCGCCAGCACCGCTATGTTCAGCATCTTGTATTCCATGCTGCTTCGACCTCTTCCATACCCGCAACCAGAAAAGCTCGTCAGTCTGGCGGAAAAGCACATTTCAGCCGCAAGCCGTGGACCGGTCTCTGCGGCGAATTTCTATGATTGGAAGGATCAGAGCAGAGCATTTTCCAGTGTCGCCGCTTACACTGGCTGGTCCTTGAACATGACGGGGACGGATACACCGGAGCGCCTCAAGGGCGCGCTGGTCAGCCCTGAATTGTTTGACGTGCTGGGGGTTCTGCCGGTGCGCGGACGCACGTTCATGCCCGACGAAGATCAATCTGCAAAAAGCGATGTGGCGGTGGTGAGCCGCAAGCTGTGGGACCGGGTTTTCGGGCCGAAAGCACAGCTCGACGGCCAGTCGGTTGTGCTAAATGGAACCAGGACATCCATCATTGGGATCATGCCGGCGGACTTCGCGTTTCCTTCGCGGGAAATCGAGGTTTGGGTACCACTTTCATTAAGTTCCAAGAACCGTCAGAACCGCGAAGGGAAATGGCTAAATGTCATTGGGAGAATCAGGCCGGGGGCAAACATTGCTCAGCTCAGAGACAGCATGAACGTGATTGCCCAGCGCTTGCAGCAGAGTTATCCCGGCACGAATGCGGGCTGGGGCGTGGACGTGGTCCCACTGCACGAAAACCAGACGGGCCGCCTGCGCAGCCGGATACTGACGCTGTTTGCGGCCGTCACTCTGCTGCTGCTGATCGCGTGTTCCAACGTTGCGGGGCTCTGGCTGACTCGGAGCATCCGGCGACGCCGTGAGTTCGCCATCCGGGCTGCAATCGGCGCAGGCCGGTCCCGCATTGTCCGCCAATTGCTCACCGAGAGTTTGCTTCTCAGTCTGGCAGCAGGAACCTGCGGCCTGGCACTCGGATATTGGGTGATTCAAATTGTTCGCGGCACAATACTCAACACACTTCCGGCAAACCCTGAGATCGTAATGGACAGCCGCGTCCTGGCATTTGGCTTGATGCTTTCGCTCTCGACCGTCGTCGTGTTCGAACTTACAGCATTCCTTAAAATCGGGCGGACAGTGCGTGCCAGGTTCCAAATTGACTGGACGCCGGTTGTTGGTGGTATCCCAAGTCGCGCTTTCATTTGTGTTGCTGGCCGGCGCGGGCTTGCTGACAAAAAGCTTCGTCCGGCTGGTTTCGGTAAATCCAGGATTTGATACACACCAGATGCTCACCATGGAGATCAATCTGCCGCGCGCCCGTTACCGGACCAGTGCGCAGCATAGTGCTTTTCTGCAGCATGTGCTCGAGCGCGTCCGTCAGATTCCAGGAGTAGAGAGTGCGAGTGCAGTGAGTGATCTTCCCTTGCGCGGGAACAGCATGACCTTCAAAGTCCTGCAACAGGTCGCGCAGCGCACAACCGCAGGGCCGTTGCCCGATGCGGGCGTGCGCTGGGTCGCGGACGATTACTTCACCACCATGCGGATCCCGCTGCTCAGCGGCCGCCTTCTCGATAAGCACGACACGCCCGATACTCCACTGACCGCCATAGTGAACCGCACGATGGCGAAGTATCTGGGACCGCATGCTGCTGACGGGACGATCAAAGTTCACCTGGAGGAAGACCCACGCTGGTTCTCGATAGTCGGAGTCGTGGATGACATCAAGCAAATTGGTCTGGATACTGGCGAGGTGCCGGCAATCTATTTTCCGCATGCGCAGAAATCGGAAGATTGGTTGACTTGGATGACCCTGGTGGTGCGGACCTCGGTAAAGCCGGAGGATGAAGTGAATGCCATTCGGGCTCAGATCTGGCAGGTGGACAAAGATCAGCCGCTCTCGAATGTTGCAACCCTCGATCAGTACTTGTCTGAGTCCGTCGCTATCCCAAGGCTCAGCTCAGAAGTCGTAGGAGGGTTTTCACTGGCTGCACTTACGATCTGTCTGGTCGGCCTGTATAGCGTGGTCGCATATTCGGTCAGTCAGCGCAAACACGAAATTGGTCTGCGCATTGCACTCGGAGCAAGCCATGCAAGTGTTTTTCGGATGGTCTTGGCAGACGGCGCAGGCATGGCTATAGGCGGCATTGTATTCGGACTGCTCGGAGCGCTGATGGCAACCCGCCTGATAAAGAGCCTTCTCTTTAGGGTTGACCCCATTGACATCGCCACCTTCATTACGGTTACCGTGTTGTTGGCCGTCGTTGCATTCCTGGCCAGCCTTTCACCTGCCCGCAACGCCTCAAGAGTGGATCCTATGGTTGCACTACGGTACGAGTAGGAAATTGTTTTCAGCAAGCCGCGGAACCGAGAATCATGCTCCACCATCGCAGTACGCGTCCTCCCGCAGGCAATTGCCGAAAGCTCACGGCCTTCCGCCGCAAAGAACCGATGAATGGCTGATCGAAATTGGAAAAGCGGGCGAGTCGTGCAGCGGCAATATGCTGATGTAAATTGCGCTGATTCGGTTTGGCCCTTGACCTCTGAGAACAGGGCGATCCTCGATGCCGCCCGAACGATTTTCGTGGCTGGTGGCTACGAAAATTTCTCCATGCGAAAGCTCGCTCAAGGAATCGAGTACTCGCCGGGCAGGTATCTATCTGCATTTCAAGAACAAGGAAGAGCTGTTCGACTCCCTGGGGACTTCCCGCAGCTGCTTGCGCAAGGCGGAACTTTGGGCGCTGACGTCGTTCTCGATCCCTCCAACGATTGGCCTGCCATTGATCCGTGGCACACCCAGATGGCCAGCTTCCGCGCCATCGAGCAAGGCTTCAACCTGGTTCGCCAGACAAGTCAGGGACTGTCGGCCGCATTCGATTATCAGGGCCGACGGTTGGCGGCAATGGATCATTACCAGACCACCGACTATGCGATGGTCTCACAGGTTCACACCAGAGGCGCACGTACTGTCTACTCTCGGCTCACTGACTGGTTTGCCTGGATGTGCATGGCCGTCCTTGCCCTACTGACGCTTCGGTCGCTGCGCCGAAGGCGGCCTGATTCCGCAGTCCAAGGCCGCCAAGCGAACTGCCTGAGTCACGGACAATGCGGAATTAGTTGGCCGACTTCCGAATAGCCGACACACGTCCAGGAATGTAGTTTCTCGATTCCAATGGCTATTTCTTGGCCCATTGTTGGTAATTAAAGTCGGAGCAATTGCCGCGCGTTGCCACAAGCAATCTTGACGCGATCAGGTTCGCTGATGGGAGCCTTGTCGAACCACTCAGTCGCCTCGCCCATATCCTCATAGGGGTAGTCCACGGAGTACAGAACGCGATCGGCGCCGACTTCCATTATCACGTCAGTCAAGGCTTGTGTGCGAAAGGCGCCGCTGGTTGTGATGTAGAAGTTCTCTCGCAGATAGTGGGCTATCGGTAGCTTCGCTTTCGGCCGAACACTTGTCCTCGAGATGCGATGATCGACGCGCCAAATGCCGAATGGGAGTCCTTCGCCGAGGTGGCCGAGGATCACTTTGAGCTTGGGATATTCATCGAACAGGCCGCTGCCCATCAGGCGCAGGGCGTGAATCGAGGTCTCGACGGCGAACCCCCAAGCCGAGCCGGCAATCCAAGCGTGTCCTTCATAAGCCTGCTGCCGCGTGGCCAAGGGGAAGCGAGGATGAAGATAGAAGGGCACGTCAAGCTGCTGAACCGTTGCCCAGAAAGGCCAATATTGTGGCAGGTCATAGAAGACTGCCGAATCCGCTTCGTTAATCTGTGTGAATCCATTGACCAGCGCGCCGCAGAAACCCAGTTCTTTAATGCAACGTGTCAGTTCCTGAGCGGCAGCCTGAGGATCCTGCATCGGTAATGCCGCGAACCCCTTCAGACGCTTGGGATACTTTGCAACGTGCTCGACCAGATAATCGTTCGATCGCCGCGACCTGTCGACCGCTTCCGACGTCTTGAGAACGGTCTGGATGCTGGCGGGTCCGGACTCCGAGAGGATACAGAGCTCCAGACCACTTCGATCCATCTCCGCGATACGACCACTGCCCAAGTCTTGGATCTGGCGTCGGGATTCGGGCGTCGGTAGCGACGTGTAATTGTCGGGGATAGTTCCAGGGAGCGCGAAGTGTTCTTCGAGCGCGATTTTCCCAGGCGTTGGCGCCGAATCAGGTGTTGCCATATCCAACTTCTTCTCCGGGTCGGGCGCCACTTCACTCGCGTCAACGCCACCAGCGAGTAGTCCTGCAGTTGCGAGAGCTCCAGCACTGCGTTCGAAGAACCCTCGTCGCGTGATCCCACCTTGATGATGGATGTTCGTCATGTGGATTTCCTTTGCTGGCGCCGAAATCTTTGAGGACTCCATACCAACTTGCAAGTGGGATAGGTTATAACCAGATTGACCGCTTTTCTTGGCTGCCGTCCGGTCTTCTGAATTGCGCCCGAGTCAGGGCCGATACGGGAGTCATCCAACGAGCTTCGATATCTCGAGAGGTGGCCCTAGCCACTTCATGCCATGCGCTTCCGCGATTTTCGCATCCACGGAATGCTTGCTGGAGAGGGTAAAGAAATCTTCCATCTGGCCAGCCGGTGTGAACCCCATCAGCATCCGTCCCGGCTTCTCACCGATGTAGGCCCACACATGGGGCACATTCCGTGGCGCGAGTATGGAATCGCCGGGACGGAGCGTGAAGCGCTCGTCGCCTACCTCGATCACCACCTTATTGCCCTCAATGAGGTAGAACCATTCTTCTTGTGCATAGTGCAGATGGCGCACCGGCCCGCCTTGCGGAACGTTGCGATGCTCTATCAGAAAGAAACCGGCCTGGGTGTCTCTGGTAAGGACCTTGAAATCTAGGTGGGTGCCTGCGCGCGGTCCGTGATGCTCTGTCCCGGTCGCGTCCGCGCCCGCGGCGACGAATACTGGCTTCCCCAACGGGCTTGCAACTTCAGCGAACGATCTCAACGGCTGGGCAAAAGGCAGCGCCACCGCTACCTTTAGGAAATTACGGCGTTCGACGCTTTTCATGGCAGAAATGCTACTCCTTGCCCGCGAGACCTGCACGCGTACCGCGCACAACTCGACGCACTGCTGGCCAGTGCAGAGAGTAGCGCCCAGTAGTACTCAACCCCGCACATCGCCTCTAGCTCGAAAACGGCGCTAGCACAAAAAGAATGGCGCCGGAACATTCCGGCGCTTGTATTTGCAGGTCGAGAGTTATTGTTCCTGAACCGAAGTGGGAGCGCCCGACTTGCGGGCTTCTTCCCGCAGGTCGTCCAGCTTCTGCTTGGCATCATCGACGGACTTCTGCTTGTCGGCGATCTGCTGCTTGTACTGCGCATCCTCCTTGTCCCACGCTCCTTGATTGCGGAGACGGTTCCCGGCATCCGCATACATTGCCGCCGCGCGCAGCTGATACTCCCGTTGCAGCACATCGAGTTCGCGGGAAACCAGTTCAATCTGCTGCTGCTGCGCCTTGATCTTGTCCGACCATTGTTTCCATCCGGTCTCCTTGCTGGCCTGGTCCTCAGGAGCTTTAGTCTCGGCAGTCTTCTCCCCGGTTGCGGCTGCAGGTGTGGACTCGCCGGACGCGGCTGGAGCGCTCTCTTGTTGTGTCTCGGTTGAAGCTTGTTGCGTCGCGGACGGCTGGGACTTGCCTACGATGGAGAGGTGCTCGGTTTTCGGAAGATTGTCGTTGTCAAAAACTTTGGGTTTGCTGCTAGTGTCACCGGGCTTGCGCACGTGACGGGCATACTCGCCCAACGATTGTCCCGAGGAAGCGCTTTGCGAGCTTGCCGGAGCCTGGCTCTGTGCTCCTGCGGGTACGCCAAGCCCAGCCAGCAACAACGCCAATCCCATTCCACAGCTTGCGATTCTTGTCATGTCTCCACCTCTATAGTTGAATGCAATATTCATTTCGGCTCCGCAGCTCAGGAACCTGCAGCAGCGCTCTTCGCAGCTGCCGTTTGTGCACTCGTCAGAAAGCCTCCAAGCAGGCGATCTAGTTCGGCGGCTTCCTGCGCGATATCAGTCGCTAATTGTGATGCTAACTGCGGCTCCGTGTTGGCCGCCAGTTGTTGCCCGTAACCGGAAATGCTTCTCAGCGACGCTCTCAATTTCAGCGCCATCTCGGCCGAAACCTCAGCATGGCTCGCTTGTTCTTTCCGGGCATTTTCCAGTTCGCTCAAGTCGGTGATCAGGCATGCCACGCCAAGAGAAATGCCGTCCAAGCCCTTCAATGAAGCCACCGTCATCCCGAGGAAGCGCTGGTCACCGGGAGGAGTTTCGTATTCTCCCTCTACCTGTCTGTGCTGGCTGCCCTCGTGTAAGACCGCGCGCACTTCCTCGGCGAGAGCTAGAGGTTCTTCGACTCCGGCATTGCTGCCGCTTTTGCGTACCAAAGCTCCGCGGAAAATATCCTCTGGGCTCATCCCGATCATGGTCGCGAATCCTAGGATCGTTTTGGCGGCCGGATTTATGCTTCTCACCAGCCCATTCGGTCCGAAGATCAGTACGCCGCAAGGAACGTTCGCCAGGACGGCCTGATTCAGAGCCTCACTGCTTTTCGTCCGTTGCTGCTCCGCCTGGGACTGAATCATCAGTTCATGTTTCTGCTGCTTGAGTTGCTGAATGACGGTGTTGTAAACGTGCAGCGGAAGAGCATCTAAACTGCGCGGCGTATCCTCGCCCATGTCGCTCTCTTCCGCGATCTGTTGCCGCAGAAAGCGGATGAATAGCACTCCAATGAGGAACGCGAAGCCGGCGCAGAACAGCACCACCATGGCGCGCAGCAAGGCCGGGTTAGCCAGAATTTTCACCAGAACCTCCCGTACCACTGCCACATCCGATTCCCGAAAAACAACGCCACAATTGCCATGCTGCCTAAGAAGACTCCGAAAGGCATCTGGTAATTGCGATACACGATCTGGGCTGACTGCCATGCGCGCCGCCGCGCCTGTTGTGCATTCGCCAGACGCTTCATGAAGCGCTGCGTGCGCTTCAGCCACACGACGAACACTGTCGCTAATCCGAACAGAGAGCCCGCCAGTGACGCGGTGAAAATCGTAAAGACCGTGAGCTTGATACCCAGAAACGCGCCCACCATGGCCATCAGCTTGACATCGCCGAAGCCCATGCCTTCCGCTTTACGCCAGTGCAGATAAATCGCTCCGGCACCGTAGATGAATGATGCTCCGACCAAGGCCCCGAGAAGCGAGTCCACGACAGAAATCAGCCGCGCGGAGATGTCGCCGCTAAAGGGCAGATTCACCATTCCGGGAAGAAACTGCGATGCCATATCGTTCACCGGCACCACCAGGCTGAACCCGATGCCGAGAGCAAGCCCAGGCAGCGTCAGTTTGTCAGGAAGCAGCTTGGTTTCGGCGTCGGTGTAAATGAGCCCGAGCAGCAGGAAGGAAAGCACGCAGTACTTCAACGTGGAAAGCGTCCACCCGAAGTACCAGTAGCAGGCCAGCCACAACAAGGCATTCAGCAGTTCGACAACGAGATACCGGGCTGAAATGCGAGCTTTACAGTTGCGACAGCGTCCGCGAAGAATCAGCCAGCTCAGCACGGGAATGTTGTCGTAAAACGCGATTGCTTTCTTGCATTGCGGACACGCAGACCCGGGGTACGCCACCGAGAGTCCTAGGGGCAGTCGGTAAATGCACACGTTCAGGAAGCTGCCAAACGCCAGCCCCACGACGAAAATCATGCATGCAAGGACAGGGTCCACTCAATCTCTCGATGGTTCGCAGTCAGACTCGCGTACGCGCAAGCCTTTCCTGAAGAACGCTGGATGTTGCCGTTCTTGGTTGGATTATAAGTCGGGGATAACCAAGGGACGATGGTACCGAAGTCACTGGCCAAGTGGACGAGGGGCAGCGCTAAAGCAAAGCAGAAGGGGAACTTAGACCGGCGGCCGCTCTATACCAAAGGCGCCTCGGGAACCTAAGCCTCGGACTCCAGTTCGGCATGGCTGGTGGCAAGCTGAGGTCCGAGGTCTGACGTTTAATTTCTGACGTCCAAGGTGAGAGCTCGAATCTTCTACTTGGCCTGCACGCTTTCGACGTACGTGACCAGGTTGGTGATTCGCTGCTGAACCTGCCCTTCATGCCCCTGGCTGATGCTGGAGAACAGTCGTCCCCAAATCGGCATATCCTCGCTGCCGTGGGAAGGACTCATGGCCTGTCCTTTAAGCACTGCGGCGACATGAGCTGCTGGATACTTTCCGCCGTTATTTTTCGCCAACTGAGTCAAGTCTGTCGGCGGGGTCTTCATGGCCGAAGCTGCCGGACCGTTGCCTTTGGCATCTTTTGCGTGGCAAACAGCGCAATAGCTGTCGTACATCTCTTTCCCCGAGTTCGATGGAGTACGGGTGATGGGTACATGTTTGACAGAAGGCTTAGTCTCGTCAGAAGGCTGTTGTGCCACGGCAAACGCCGAGATGATGACCAGAATCGTTGCCAAGCCGATGAATTTCATAACACGCATAGTTGTTCCTCCTGGGCTGCAAGCCCGGAACTTTCACAACAGCGCAGTTTAGGCCGGCCCCTTTCGGGGGAAAGTGACCGAAATCACAAGAGCCTGTGCGTTATGTAGGGGGCCGAATCAGGGCAGGACGAAGCGCAGCAAGTCTCCCTCAAGGGCACATGCCGAGGCGTCGTTCGCAGGAAGAGTTCCGTGCCAATGATCCCAAAGGGCGGGCACCAGGCGTGTCTGAGGGGTGGGGTTTTCAATCCAGCCCTCCCTTGTCTCCTCGCGAACAAACATTGAAAAGACGCGCTGTTGCGAAGACAATTCCGTTTTCCACTCATAAAGGCTGGCAGCGAGGCCCTCGCTTAAGGATTCCCGTGCGTCAAGACAGAGAACCCAGCTGGAACTGGCCAGGCGCGGAGCTTGTTCGGCGCTACCAGTGGGCGCGCGCATGATCCTCGCCCCATATTCCTGGGCTACTCGTACGGTGCCATCTTTGGAGCCGTGATCGACAATCAAGATTTCGTCGCAGGGATAGAGAGTCTCGAGGCATCGGCCGATTCGCAATCCGTCGTCTTGCGTGTGCACCACGGCGGTGATCTCGCGCATGAGAAGAGAGTCTACCCGAAGATAAATGAAGCAGAAAAGGATGGAGGCTTGGTCACCCCACTTCTCGCACTCGCGAGAAGTGGGGTGACTGGCTTGAACTATTGTGAGTTGGGGAGCTTCTGCCGGTCCGAGCCGCTGGATTGTATGACGGTGACTGGTGCCTGCAGTGTGAAATTAAGAATGGTCTCGGAGGGTAGCTTGATCTGCTGGCTCTTGGTAGCAGCCTGCACTCCACCTCCGACGCCCGCTCCGGCCGCGGCCCCGATGGCAGCACCTTTACCGCCTCCTGCCAGCGCGCCGATGATGCTGCCTACGACCGCGCCACCCCCGACTTTAGCTGCGGTATTTTTTCCGCGCGAGCTGCCGGTCTTCTTGTACTGATCGGTTTGCAGGTTGTAAGTTTTTCCGCCGGAAGTGAGGGAGTCAAGCTGCAACACGACCTCCGACTGCCCTGCAAACTTGCCCGCACTCTTGACTTCAACTACGTGGCCGATGATGTCAACTCCCCCAGGGACTGCCTGCTCTCCATCGGAAGTCAAGGGTGCGTTCAGCGTGGCGTGAAAGGTGTCGCCAGTCTGACTCTTCTCGCTGTCGATCGGATCCACCAGGCGGATGGCCAGCTGGGTTCCTTGATCGATAATCAGCTTCTTGGGAGGCGGCGGGGGCGGCGGAGTGTTATCCACGGGAGGCGGAGTGGATGTCATCTGCGCCGGTGGAGGAGGAGTGCTGGTGGCCGTCTGCTGATTCGAATCTTGAGCCGAATCCTGCTCGCTGTTCCGCGACGTATGTTGGGCGTGCTTGGGCGCGCGAGCCTTCGTCGCTTTCGCAACTCGCTCCGGCTTCTCCTCCGCGGGAGGGGCCTCGATGATGGGGGCGGGCTTGGCCGAAGGATTCGCGTCGGCAACAGCGTTGCCGATCTGCAGGTTATTAATAACAGTTTTCACGCCGGAAATGCCGGCCGCCTGCTGCCCAGCGGCATCGCGTTGCGCCGCATTCTCGACCGTGCCCGAGAGCGTGACCACACCGTTGTTGGCCTGCACCGTGAGCTGCTTCGATGCCAGCCCGGAATCCTGACTGAACTTGCTCTGAATTTCACTGGACATCTTGGCGTCGTCCAGCTTCCTGGCGCAGCCCACGCCAAGCAAGAGAATTATGCCAAGAACACCCGCATACCATGACTGCCTGGAAATTTTCATACTCGACTCCTTACGAAGGCGGGGATGCCCATCCCCGTACATCCACAGTTTAGATGCTTTGATGGATGCGTGCAGATGTAAATCGGCAGTCAGTACAAAAATGGGCAGCGCGGAGGAAAAAGGGCAGAGCTGGTTTGTGATTTCCGACACATTGTGGGCAGGCTTGCACGGATCGGCTCTGGAACTATGGACGGTGCAGCCCAGCTCTCGTCGTGCGGAATTAGTGGATGAATTTGTAGTCGACGATGGAAGCGGGAGCAGGAGTCGCATCCGCTTGGGCTTCTTTGAAGCGCATGACGCGGCCCTGGCACACGACATTGCTGTTCTTCTGGCCGGAAATTTCTTCTGGCATCTCGAAAACCATCTCCACTAGAGCGTTGACCGGCAGCTCTTGCGGGCCATGGAAGAGAACCCCACTCTGGCTGATGTTTTCAATGGTGCCTTCATACCACGTACTGGTCTTGTTCACGCGGTAGCGTAACGGAAGATCCAGCTTCAAGCGGCGCGCACGGGGTACCCACGACGGACGTTTCTCGCGTGTGTGGCCGCGACGCAGCGTAGCCGTGTCGGGCTTGGAATGCTGCACACGTTCCGTGCGGCGCATCGTGGTCCAGTCGTACTTGTATTCCGCGGCGCAGAGCAGGCAAACTTGATAGTAGTCGCCATCGGCGGCACGGCGTGGCCAGGAGAACTCGTGGGAGCAGCGCCCAAGCATAAGCACATCCATAAATTTCTGTGGCATGGTTAATACTTCCGGGCTCAGCAGCCTCAGACGCATGGCCATCATCACCCGAATTCGGGTTCTTGGGAAGGTTACTTTCG
>QHVR01000584.1 GCA_003223595.1 Acidobacteriota bacterium | reverse complement strand
GCCCAGCGCGGATGCCTTCGGCAACTGCGACGGCTCGCATGGCAAATCCGCGTGCGGTTCGCTGGGCTTTGCGCTTGCCGATTCAATCTACGCCGACCACGTGATCGTCGTAACCGACAATCTCGTTCCCTTCCCCTGCGTGCCCTGCCAAATTCAGGGCAATAACGTCGACTACGTCGTACAGGTTGACTCGATTGGCGATGCCGCAAGAATTGTTTCGGGAACGACCCAGATTACCCGCTCTCCCGACCGCCTGCGCATCGCCCAACTGGTCGCGCGATTTCTCCGGGACGCGGGCATCATGCGCGACGGATTC
>QHVR01000583.1 GCA_003223595.1 Acidobacteriota bacterium | reverse complement strand
TGGCAGAACTGCCTGGCCTCAAGGTGCACCATTCTCGCCGTGCCCTCGTTCCGTGATCGCATACCAGTGATCCTCGACGAAGTAACGACGCTGTGCGGCCCGGGAGAGTTGATCGACGTAATCGTGACCGAGCGTGGCGTCGCGATCAATCCCCGGCGTCAGGATCTTGTTGATGCCGTGAAGGGATCAAACCTGCCGGTCCGCCCGCTCGCAGATATAAAAGCAGAGGTGGAACGGATCTGTGGAGGCAGGCCGTGCCGGCCAAAACACGGACATCGTCCGGTGGCGGTCGTGAAGTGGGTGGACGGAACGTTGCTCGATACGGTGTGGCAGGTAAACGGAACTTTCTAGCCGGAAAAATCCCAGCCTTCGTCTTTCATCTTGCGGTTGGTCCAGCGCTGCAGTTGTTCGAACAAAGCAGGTTCAATCACAGCAAAGCGAACGCCCACGCGCCCTTCGTCTCCCACCCACATCAGTCGCGCCTTGGCTTCGAAGTGCACGTCGCTCTCCGGCAGAATGAAACTCACGTCCACCAGACCGGCGTAGCGGAGCGGATCTTTAACGCCGTCCAATCCCATTCCACCTGTGCTTAAATTCACGCCTTGCACGTGAATCTCCTCGCCTTGCGAATTTCTAACCTTCACTGGAATGCTCACCCGGGCACGGTAGAACTTCTGCTGCTCGTTGCTGATGGTGCTCAGCGAAGCACTCTTATCTCCCGGAGCGAAATTGATGTTGTATTCCTTCAGCTTGCGGCTGAGAGTCCGCCGCGAGATCCCTAACTGCTCCGCCGCCAATGTTCTCTGTCCGCCGGTACGCTCCAGCGCCTTGATGATCATCTGCTCTTCCATGCTGTCCAGGTTTCCCACCGGCACAGATGCAGTCTGCCGAAGTGCGGAAGGTTCTCCGGTAAGGGCGGCGGTGAGGCCGCGGAAGTAGACTCTACCGCCATCTTGCCGACCAGATTTCTTAATTCGCGAATATTTCCAGTCCAGGTGTGGGAAAGCAGAGCTTGGATGGCCTGGCTGGAGAACGTTTTGTGAGGCGCCTTGATCCGCAGAAAGTGCTCCGCCAACGCGACAATATCCTCAGGCCGCTGACGCAGTGGCGGAACCCGCAGCTGAAATTGCCCCAGCCTGTGAAATAGATCTTGACGGAAGCGGCCCTCCCGCACTGCGGCTTCCAGGTCTTGGTTGGTGGCAGCGACAATGCGCACGTCCACCTTGATTTTGCGATTGCCGCCAAGCCTGTAGAAAGGCTGGCCATCCAGCACCCGCAGCAACTTGCCCTGCGTCTGCATCTGCAACTCGCCTACTTCATCAAGGAATAATGTGCCCTTGTCCGCCAGCTCGAACAATCCCGGTTTGGAGCCATCGGCGCCGCTGAAGGCGCCTTTCTCGTAGCCGAACAATTCACTCTCTACCAGGTTTTCCGGCAGCGCCGCGCAGTTGATGTCAACCCACGAGCGCGTGCGACGGTGCGACGAATCGTGAATCGTGCGCGCAATCAGTTCCTTCCCGGTGCCGGTTTCCCCGGTAATCAGTACAGTTTCGCTGTGACTGGCGACCCGGTCCACCATGCTCATGAAGTCACGCATAACTGGGCTGGCTAGAATGAAAGTCGTGCCGTCAACATTACGCCGAATTACACTAGGATCAGCAACCGCGGCTCCCACATCCGAACCCGCCGCGGGGTTGACAGGCGTGACGCTTACAACGATCTCAAGTGGCCTCGACAACGATCCGCGAAGCACGGTAGCGGAGAACTGGATGCTGAAACTGGGACCATTCTTCGGCTGCGCCAGCAGTGTGGAATGAAAATCTTGCCCCGCAGAGGTGAGTTGCAGGATTGTTTTTCTGATTTGGCCGTCTTCGCCGTGAAGTTTTTCTTTGCCGCCAAACAGAGCGGAGAAATCCCTGCCGGTCAGTTCTTCCGGCGTATAGCCCAACAGCCGGCTAAAGGCTGCATTGCACGACACGAATTCCCCGTCAAGATCAGCACAGAAGAAAGCCTTCTCCGCGGGTTCAGCGCGGGGACCCAAGCTCCGGGATGAGCTTGATTCGTGGTACTGCCCCGGACTGGTACCCACACTCGGCATATCCGCCTTTTGTGCATGATGGTGACATATACCTTGGGATTCGACCGAGAGGTCTGTTCCACGTGGGATAACCAAAGTAATGGCTTCGCCCAGGATCACCACTCAAAAAGTGATCAGAGTGCTCCTACCCCATCGCCACGGTCAAGGAATGTGTAACGTCCCCAAGTTACTTCGGTAAGCTTCAGAACACCTAATCTTTGCAATAACATTCCGGTTCGAGCCCTTTCGAATCGGGCTAAGGGGACTCGACCGCCCGTCGGGTAAAGCACTGGCCTGCTGCCCGTGTTGTGTTGCCCGCACGTTCGATCGACACAGCCGGACGCTGTCGGCTGTAGGTTTGAGCATGAAACCGGAAGTAGACGGACTGTCGCTTCAGACCAAGGCGTTCGTCGGAATCACTGCGTCTATTGGTTTAGTGGTACTGGCCTTTTCCCTGGCGCATTGGCAATCCCAGGACCTGGTGCGACTCGCATGCTATATGGCCGTGGCCGTCTTGGCGTCGGGCCTGAAGGTGCAACTGCCCGGGATCGACGGCACCATGTCGGTCAACTTCTTATTCATTCTTCTGGGTGTCCTGGAACTCAGCCTCCCCGAAACTCTGGTGATTGGCTGTACCGCAACCCTGGTGCAAAGCGTTTGGCACGCCCGCAAGCGAATCGATCCGTTCAAGGTCATCTTCAATTTCGCTGGGATGATGGCAAACGCCACTTTCCTAACCTATGTGTCGTATCACTGGCTGCTGGCACGCTTCGGAACGAATAAACCAATTCTGCTGATGGTGGCGGCACTAGTATTTTTCTTCGCGAACACGCTGCCCATCTCCATCGTCATTGCTCTCACCGAAGGCAAATCGGCGCGCAAAATATGGTCGGAATGCTATTTCTGGTCATTTCCCTATTACCTGGTAGGCGCAGCCGCAGTGGGCCTGGTTGGAATCGTCAACGGCGCCGCGGGATGGGAGACCTCGCTGCTGGTGCTCCCTCTGATCTACTGGGTGTACCGATCGTACCGGTTGTATCTTGGACGGCTCGAAGCAGAGAAGGAACGGGTAGAAATCGAGAAGCGCCACGTCGAGCAGATCGCATCCCTCAACATGCGCACCATCGAGGCGCTCGCGCTTGCCATTGAAGCCAAGGACCACACTACACATACCCATTTGCAGCGCGTGCGTACCTACGCCATCGAAATCGCCAATGAAATGAACCTGCCAGCAGACGAGGTCGAGGCCTTGCGAGCTGCGGCGCTCTTGCATGACATAGGCAAGCTGGCTGTGCCCGAGCAGATCATTAACAAGCCAGGAAAACTGTCTCGCGAAGAATTCGAGAAGATGAAGGTGCACCCGATTGTCGGCTCGGAGATCCTCGAGCGGGTGGCCTTCCCTTATCCGGTAGCGCCCATTGTGCGCTGTCACCATGAACGTTGGGACGGCACCGGTTATCCCGAGGGCCTTTCCGGCGAGAACATTCCCATCGGCGCCCGCATCCTTGCCGCAGTGGATTGCTTGGATGCACTCGCTTCGCATCGCCAGTACCGGCCGGCCTTGCCGCTAGTTGAGGCCATGGAAAAAGTTAAGGAAAAGGCTGGCTCCTGGTTTGATCCCCGTGTAGTAGAGATTCTGGAACGGCGCTACATCGATCTCGAACGCCTGGCGCAAATGTCGGAACAGACCTTCGTTCCGGCCGGACTTTCCAGATCCGTGCGCGTCGAGCGCGGACTCGCACCCGCCGCTGGATTCGAGCGCAGCGAACCCACGCATGGTTTTGCCGACAGCACCGATTTCCTCAGTTCCATCGCCTCAGCACGGCAGGAAGCGCAGACGATGTTCGAGCTCAGCCAGGATCTCGGAGTGTCGCTGAGCCTGAGCGAAACATTGTCCGTGCTCTCCATGCGGCTGCGACGCATGATCCCGTACGATTCCATCGCGGTATTTGTGAACCGCAACGGCTGGCTCTTGCCGGAGCTGGTCAGCGGGGAAAATTTCAAAACGTTGTCGTCGCTCAAGCTCCGGGTGGGCGAAGGCCTCTGTGGATGGGTGGCAGAGAACTGCAAACCGATCGTGAACGGCAATCCGCAGGTCGAAGCGGGCTACGTCGTGGAAGCCGGGAAGAACGCGCTGCAATCCGCTCTCGCGGTTCCGCTCGAAGGCCTGAACGGAGTGGTGGGAGTGCTGGCCATGTATCAAACGACGCGCGATGCCTTCACCCCCGACCATCTCAGGATCCTGCTGGCGGTCGCTTCCAAGGTGGCGCTCTCCGTGGAAAACGCCCTCAAATATCAACAAGCCGAAAGCTCAGCCACCACCGACTATCTGACCGGACTACCCAATGCCCGCTCGCTTTTTGTGCATCTGGCACAGGAAGTCGCCCGCTGCCGCCGAATGAAAACCACGCTTGCGGTCCTGGTGTGCGATATCGACGGTTTCAAACAAATCAACGATTCCTTCGGACACCTGGAAGGCGACAAGCTACTACGCGAATTCACCACCCGCCTGAAGGATGTTTGCCGAGGATACGACTACGTTGCCCGCATGGGTGGCGATGAGTTTGTGATTAGCGCGCCTGGGCTTACGCCGGAAGCTGCGCAGGAAAAAGCCGATCGGCTCAACCGCGCGGCCATCGAATCCGGCCGTCATGTTTGCGGCCGCGACCTGATCACGCTAAGCGTCGGCATGGCTTTCTGCCCTGAGGATGGCGTCGATGTCGAACGTCTGCTCGCGGAAGCCGACCGTAGAATGTATTCCATGAAGCAGGTTCACCATGCGGAAGCTGCGCGAGAGCAGCAGAACAATCGGTTCGGAGCTTCGGCCAGCTAAGGGAGAGATCAAGTCATGCTAGGGCGCAAAATTGCGCGGCACGGTGTCGCAATTATCGGCACGGCTCTACTCGGCGGATTGTTGTCCGCGACCATGGTCCGGCTGGCGCCCGGTTTCGACACCGACGAAGCACAGATTGACTCCCACCTGAATTCGGAAAGCCTGCGAGCGTTGCGCGAATCCCGATCACAGCAGAACAACATTCTTGTGTTCTATCTACAGTCTTTGAAGCGGGCTTCCCAGGGAGATTTGGGTTCGTCGCTCACATTGCATCAGCCCGTGAGCAAGTTGCTTCGCGAACGGGCTCCCCTGACTCTCCGCCTGATCGGCGTTGCGTTGCTCTTGAGTTGGGGGGCGGCAATGACATTGGCGCTCAGCGCCGCGTTTCTGCGCCTGTATAGCTACGACGCGCTGGCCACAGTCATCAGCGGAATTCTTCTTTGCTTGCCCGCTGCTGTGGTGGGATTGCTCTCGGTATTGTGGAATACTCCCGCGGCACTGGCCGTAGCCGCACTCGTTTTTCCGAGAGACTTCCGCTATGCGCGCAATCTGTTGGGAAGAGCGTATTCCCTGCCTCACATCATCACCGCGCGAGCCAAAGGGCTACACGAGTTGCGCATTCTCTTTTGGCATGTCATTCCCGTTGCCGGTCCGCAACTGCTGGCACTAGCGGGAGTGTCGGTGAGCCTCGCAATTGGCGCGGCAATTCCCATTGAAGCTCTGTGCGGGTTAGCAGGTGTTGGTCAGCTGGCTTGGCAGGCGGCCCTCGCGCGCGATCTTCCTCTCCTGGTGAACATAACGGTGCTGGTGACACTGGTAACCTTGCTGGCCAATACTGCCGCCGATTTAATCGGAAGCATGGTCGGGAGCCAGCCAGCATGAAAATCTGGCGGAGGGTAGCGTGTGCCGTTCTGCTGCTGGTGGTGGGGGTGTCCCTATGCGCAACCTTTGTGGCCCCGGCTGGCTATGCAAGGCAATATCGCGAGGCGGCGGATGCGCCCCCTTCTCGCCAGCACTGGCTGGGAACCGACGACATCGGCCGCGATCGCTTTGCACGGGTGCTCTATGGAACCCGGCTTTCCCTCTTGCTTGCTCCGGCAGCCGCTCTGCTTTCAACTTTGATGGCGGCGGTGATTGGCGGCTTGGCTGGTTATCTCGGTGGCATGTTTCAGCGTGCCGCCATGACTGTCACGGATCTTTTCCTCTCGCTGCCCTGGTTGTTCCTGTTGATCACCGTACGCGCGCTGCTCCCGCTCAACGTGTCGCCGCTGGTTTCTGTGCTGGCCACGTTCCTGATTCTGGGGATGCTGGGATGGACGAGCGCAGCCCGCGTTCTCTGTGCCAGCGCGGCATGTTTGCGTGATTCTGATTTCCTTCGACAGGCACGGGCCTCCGGTATTCCGGGGGCGCGGCTCTTTTGGATTCATGTCCTGCCAAATCTCAAGCCAGTGCTGCTGGCGCAGTTTTGGGTTTCGATCCCAGTCTTCATCCTGAGCGAGGCCAACCTCGGCATTCTTGGATTAGGAGTTGCCGAACCGATGCCCTCATGGGGAAGCCTGCTGAAAGAGCTCGAGGGTCTCGTCTCGGTTGGCGAGGAACCGTGGAAGTTTGTGCCGCTTATTTTGCTGGTGGCCGTAGTCACAAGTTTTCAATTGATCGTTTCGAAACAAGAAGAAGAATTCGCTGTTTAGGCCAGGATCAATTATGACGAAATTGACATCCACCAGGGTGCTGCCCAACCTAGTTCTATGCCTGTGTCTCGGTCTGCTTACGCCCTCAGCATTTGCCCAAGGCGAACTACGATTCTGCCTGCGCTCTGAGCCGAAGACGTTTGACCCGCTCCAGGTAGAAGATGACGCCTCGGTCGCGATCCGATACCTGACAGGAGGAACTCTGGTGAGGATGAACCGGCAATCGCAGGTGCTGGAGCCGGAACTGGCGCAGTCCTGGAAAGTTTCAAAAGATGGCAAGCAGATTACGTTCAAGTTGCGCAGCGGCATCTCGTTCTCCGACGGGACGCCATTTTCGGCGGAAGACGTTGCCTACACCGTTCAACGATTGATGGACCCCTCGCTGCACTCGCCCACAGGCGATGCATTCCGCTCCGGGCCGGGCAAGGTAGACACAAAGATTCTGTCTGCTTCCCAGATTTCCATTACGTTTCCTGCTCCTGTGGCAGGACTGGATCGCCAATTCGATCAAGTCGCACTCATTTCTCAGCATTCTCCCAAGAAGGAGATGGCCGTACTCGGGCCGTTCATGGTGGCCGATTACAAGCCCGGAGCCACAGTGTTGCTGAAGCGAAATCCCAATTACTGGAAGACAGACGAGCAGGGACGCAAGTTGCCGTATCTGGATTCGATTCGACTCGACATCCAGCCGAATCGTGATATCGAAATGCTTCGCTTCAAGCGCAATGAAATCGATTTGATCAACTCGCTGGATAGCGAGTACTTCGACAAGCTCGCCTCTGGCTCTCCTCAACTGGTGCATGACGCCGGGGCCTCGCTGGACAGCGAGCAGATGTGGTTCAACCAGGTGGCGAAGGCGCCCTTGCCCGGATACAAGAAGGCCTGGTTCCGCTCCACAGCCTTTCGCCGGGCGATCTCCGATGCGATTAATCGCGACGATCTGGCCAGGGTCGTTTTCCGAGGACACGCGCAGCCAGCGCTAGGTCCGTTTTCTCCTGCGAATCGCTTCTGGTTCGACGCGAAACTGAAACCGCCCGTTTATTCGCCCGATGCCTCCCTTAAGGCCTTGCAGAGAGAAGGTTTTCATCTGGACAACGGCACGCTGAAAGACGCAGGCGGCAATGTCGTCGTGTTCTCGATCATCACAAATTCGGGGAACAAATATCGCGAGCGCATGGCGACCATGATCCAGGAGGATCTGCAGAAGATCGGGATCCAAGTCAACGTGGTCACACTCGACTTCCCTTCTCTGCTTGAGCGCATGACGCAAACTTTTGATTACGAGGCGATCCTGCTCGGGCTCAGCAATGTCGGGTTGGACCCCAATGAGGAAATGAACGTCTGGCTGAGTTCCTCCGAGAACCATCAATGGAACCCACAGGAAAAGACTCCAGAAACCGCATGGGAGGCGGAGATCGACCGCCTGATGCGCCTGCAGTCCGCTTCTTCGGATCCGAAAAAACGAAAAGAAGCCTTCGATCGCGTGCAGGAGATTGTGGTCGAGCAGGCACCGTTTATCTTCCTGGTTAATCGGAATGCGCTCTCGGCGAGTTCTTCCTCGGTCCATGGATTGAGTCCGGTGATCCTGGCTCCGCAAACCTACTGGAACGCAGAGCGCCTCTCTGTCGGTGTCATTGAGGCACAGAGCAGGCCGTGATTTCTCAATCACAGCAGAATCTGCTCTTGTCTGCACACCTTACCGTGCGCTACGGGAGCAAGCCGCCGGTACTGCGAGAGGCTGCCTTGGAGGTCCATAGCGGCGAAATCGTTGGGCTCATCGGCCAAAGCGGTTCCGGAAAAAGTACCTTGGCGCTGGCAATCTTAGGACTGCTTGAGCGTAAGAGAGTAGAAATCGAAGGGTCGATCCAATTCGACGGTCGCGACCTGCTGAGTTTGCGAGAGCAGGAAATGCGTCACCTTCGCGGCGCCAAGATCGCCTTAGTGCTGCAAAGCCCCCTCTCCTCCCTGAACCCGGCCTTAAAGATCCGAACGCAGTTCAAGGAAGCGTGGCATGCCCATGCTCGTGGTTCGAAAGCTGAATGTGATCGCGCCATTCGCGCGGCGCTGGACGCCGTAAGCTTGCCTTCCAATGACGAATTTCTCCGCAAACTTCCTTCCCAGATGAGTGTCGGACAAGCACAACGGGTACTGATCGCGATGGCGGTCATGCATCGCCCCGCACTGCTTTTGGCGGATGAAGCGACCAGCGCTCTCGATGTGATCACTCAATCCGAAATTCTGGCGCTGTTTCGCGATTTAAATCGAAATTTCGGAATGGCGATTCTCTACATTTCACACGATCTGCCATCGGTCGCCGGCCTTTGTGACAGAGTTTCAATTCTCCATCAAGGCGCGATTATTGAATCGGGAGCGACCCGGTCAGTCTTACTCAATCCGCAACACGAATACACACAGCGGCTCATGGCTGCCGTACCGAAGTTCCCAGACCAGTCCGCAGTCGCCAAAGCCGGATCGGTTTAGGCTAATCCCCAACTTGCACCCCTAAACTCGGCCCTCAACAGCCCAATCCGTGTGCGCCAAATTGTCCCGTGCGCGCCTGCTCGGGACAGAGTGGCCCATCGAGGCGCCGACGCTGCCATAAATCTCCTATGTTTGCAACGACTTACCGCCTTCGACTTGGCCGCCGCCGTGCAATGAAACAGGTGGTTACGAGCTGGACTCTTCCCCCCAGAACGACAAGGGAGATCTATGTTGCGTATATGGAAACAACAGAAGCCCCGACGGCAAGAGCGCCACAGCGCAGCGTGGGGAAAACGCGTGGGCCTGGTGGTGCTTCTGGCCACGGGCATGGCTTTGGCATCGACGTCGCCCTCTGCACGCCAGAACGGCAGATTCTCGAACATCGGTTCGGAACTGGCCGGCTACATGGCGAAAGCCAAGCAGGGATCTGCCAACGGCAAGACGGTCAGGGTCATCGTGCAGTACAAGCACATCCCCACCGCGGTCCACTACTCGACCATGAAGGGTCGAGGCGCGCGGCTTCATACCACGCTCCACATGATCAGTGGCGCTGCATTCACGATTCCCGTGAATGCGCTGCCTGCGTTGGAGGCCGATCCGGAGATCAAGTCCGTGACCATCGACCACCCCATCGCCGTGATGGACGATTTGACGAATTCCGCAACCGGGGTTTCCTCGGCATGGAATGCAGGTTTCACAGGCGCGGGCATCGGCGTCGCTGTGATTGACAGCGGCATCAACGACTCCCACCCGGACCTGTGGGATTCCACACACACAAGCTCGCGTGTTCTTTATCACCAGGATTTCACGGGCACGGCGACGACGAATTCCAATGGCGCGAAGTACGACCTCTACGGTCATGGCACCCACGTTGCGGGAATCATCGCCGGCAATGGTTACCTTTCCGGCGGCCATTATTCCGGAGTAGCGCCGGAAGCCAGCCTGATCGATCTGCGCGCCCTGGATGCTAACGGTGCGGGCACGGATAGCACTGTCATTGCGGCGATCCAGCAGGCGATCACTCTGAAGAACGCTTACAACATCCGCATCATCAACCTCTCGCTTGGCCGGGGAATTCCAGCGAGCTACACCCAAGATCCTCTCTGCCAGGCAGTCGAAGCAGCCTGGAATAACGGCATCGTTGTGGTCGTCGCTGCCGGCAACCTCGGACGGCTTAGCGTGTACGGAAGCAGCGGCTTCGGCACGATCACAGCACCCGGCAACGATCCATTTGTGATCACCGTTGGCGCAACTAAGAGCAACGGCTCGGCGACACCGCAGGCCGAGACCAAGGCAAGTTACAGTTCCAAAGGACCGACCACCTACGACCATGTTCTTAAACCTGATCTGATGGCGCCGGGCAGTGCAATCGTGTCGCTGGCTGCTCCCGGAGCAACCCTCGAAGCGTCTTATCCCAACGACGTTGTCGCTGGGACAGATGGGAAAGCCGACTACTTCACGCTGAGCGGCACCAGCATGGCGACTCCGGCAGTAGCCGGCGCCGCCGCTCTCATGCTTGAAGAACAAAATACGTTGACCCCGGACCAGGTGAAAGCCCGGCTGATGAAAACTGCATACAAGATGGGCATGTTCTCTACTTCCGCTTATGTACCCCATCTTTTCATGTCATTCGTCGACTTCTACGATTTGTTCTCGGTCGGCTCCGGCCTGCTGAACGTGCAGGCAGCAACCGCCAATACTGATCTCGCTCCCGCGGGCGTGGGATCGGCCCTTTCGCCGTACGCGGTGTACAACCAGCAGACTGGCGTGGTTTCCCTTATATACGGGAACGGAACGGTGTCCAGCACCTCGGTCGTATGGGGCAGCTCCGTCGTCTGGGGAACTTCGGTGGTCTGGGGCTCGAACCTAGTGAGCGGAAACTCCGTGGTCTGGGGCAGCTCGATGCCCTGGAACAACAACCTGCTGAGCGCCTTCAGCGTTGTCTGGGGTTCGAGTACTGGAACAGCCTCAGCCAGCAGCGTCGTATGGGGCGCGTCCGTTGGGAATGCAACGTCAGCCTACTCCGATGCGGGGGATGACGAGCAGTAATGGCCCGTGTGAATGAATTAAATCAGGAGAGGATGCGATGAACAACACACGGCAAATCAAGACCTTTATCGTAGCCATGGTCTTGGCCGGAATTGGGGCGGCTGGATATGCGTCATTCAGAAGCCACACTCAGCATGCCTATCTCGCGCTGGCCGTCCTTGCTCTCGCCGCGGCTTCATCACGGCTGAAGGTCAAACTGCCCGGCATCAATGGCAACATGTCTGTCAATTTGCCGTTCCTGCTGACAGCGGTGGTGAGCCTGAGTGCCGCCGAAGCAGTGGTGGTCACCGGCGCTTCCACGCTCGTGCAATGCTGGCCACGCAAGAACGGAAAGTTCAACCCGCAACAAATAACATTCAACCTGAGCATGATGATGTTTGCCACGGCGTTCGCAAGTTTGTTGGCGCACGCACAGTGGCTCGCTGCAATTGGACCGGAGATGCGAACACCGCTGTCGGTGCTCCTCGGCGCAGCAGCATTGTTCCTGGCACAAACGGTGCCTGTGGCGCGTGTCGTGGCCCTGACCGAAGGGAAGCCGTTTACGAAGCTCTGGAAAGAACTCGCGCAGCTATCGTTCCCGTACTACGTGCTCAGCGCCGGCGTGACCTCGATGGTTCAGGCTTCCGGCAGCCATGTAGGTTGGGGACTCACACTTGCCGTGTTCCCGGTGATGTTCGGAATTCACCGCTCGTATCGCATGTATTTCAGCCGAATGATCGAAAGTATGCAGAGTGAGGTCCTCATCAAAGCCGCTGGAGCGGGCGCTTAAAAACAAGTACTGCGTCAAGGTTGCATTGCGCTTAGAACCTGCCCAGCCGGACTCGCACCACCGCCGGATCGTTAGCGTAAAACTGCAAGCCACGATCCGTCTCATCCCCGTTCCACAGCCGCTTTGGTTTCCAGACTCCTTGATCATAAGAACCCTCTTCGGCCGAAAGAATTTGCATTCTCATGCCGGGTAGTCTGCCGGGATTGTGAAAGCTGACACTCGCGTCCACGCCGGTAACCAGAAACTCGTCTGGTCCGGATTGCGCGACCAGGGCTACCCCATGCGCGGCATTGGTGCCGGGCGGACGTCGCCCATCTTGCTGCGGAAAACCATACGACACAGTCGCCTGCCACGCACCGAAATCCAGCTCCTGTTGCGTCTCCCCGGGTTCTTCTATGGACGTTTTCAGTTGCCCTTCGAAATTCAATTTTGCGATCTCTCTGACCATGGGAGCGAGCAAGGCGAAATTGCGCGCGTGACCCCCCGCCGCTACGTCGCCGAGAATATTCCAGCCGTGCGGGTCGACACCGAATGGCGCCACCCCGATCGCTCCTTCTCCTAACGCCAGGAAGTCATACTTCGCGAACGAATCAGGCTTCGCGATTTCAGGTACCAGGAGCGGGTTGTCGGGGCGGTGGTAAGCGGCCAGGACATCCCGGACAAAGCCGGGGTCATCCCGTAGATATCGGGAGCAATGGCGTCGATGGACGGTGCGAGTGCTCGCCACAATCCGACCCAGGGCTGCACCGCGCCGCCGCTGGGGTACTGAACTCCGGGAATACGCACGCGGCGCTCTGGCAACTCTGCTGGCGCATAGCTGAGCCACACATTCATATAGACAGGAATATCGAATTCCGCTTTGCCCGCGGCCGCGATCTCGTTCAGGTAGCGCGCCTGATAGTAGAGCTGAAACAATTCATCGGCATCACCGCGAAAGACCTCGCTCCACGTACCGGGCTTCTGTTTCGCGGCGGCCAGCATGTCAGCAGGTACGGGGCCGGCAAATTCCTTGTTAGACTCTGGAGAAAAATCACGCGGGCTTCCGATAATTCCCGACTCATTCTCTACCTGAACCAAAAGGATCGTGTGCTCGGCTGCATCGAGGCTTTTCAGGTGGCGCATCAGGGCGACAAAGGCAGCTTTGTCGGCGTCGAGGTTGGCTCGCGAGTTGGCGGAAAGAACGTCAATCGGCTCACCGTCCGCGCGGATCACGCGCGCGAACCGTTTGGGATCGGTCTTCGCCCACTGTGGCGCGTAATGCATGTTGCCGTTTTTCCAAGTGCCAAACCAAAGCAGCACCACATGGAGGTTGTGCTCACGGGCGCCGTTCACAACTGCATCGACGTTGCCCCAATTGAACTTCTCTCGCTGCGGCTCAATCTGCTCCCAGTAGACCGGGGCTTCCACAGTGTTGGCGTGCAGTTCCGCAAGAGATTTCCACACCGCCGGGAGTTCTGAAGGCCAGGCGCTTGAATTGTGAATCTGGCCGCCCAGCATCAGATAAGGTTGCCCATCCACCAACAGCGCCCAGCGGCCATCCTTCGACACCAGCTTCGGGGCCTGCGCCGCGAGGCAGACTTGGCATGCGGCCGTGATAATCAGGAACAATGCCAACGTAAGGTATCGTCGCGCGGCCATCTCAGCGTCTCGCATTCAAATTCTCTCCCATTCCTTCGACTCTAATCCCGACGGAATTATAGCCGGGCCGTGACCTGCACCTTCGCCGGCAACGGAAGAATATGTAGAGTGGCAAGGTCCACGAGCACGCAACTATGTTGTGCGCACCCAGAGCACAGAAATGAAAGAGCAGCGACTCTGCGGTTAATGACTGCTCGCCGAGTACAACGGTCCTGAGTCCCTCGAGGCTGGATCCGAAACCGCACGGATATACGCAATCAAAGCCTGTACCTCTGATTTGCTGAGCGTATTTCCCCAGGCGGGCATCAGCGCAGATTTCTGCAGAGCCGGACCGCCATTAGTGATAATTGCGATCAAATCGGTATCGCTGAGTTTGTTCAGCGTATCTCCTTCGCTGAAGGGATGTGGTTTCACTTCGAGGTTGTCGTAGTTCGAGACGCGCTCGGCGGTAGATTCTGAGTTATGGCAGCGATCGCAGTATTGGTCATTCAGACGACGACCGAGTGTCTGCTGATATCCGAGCGCGATCTCCTCCAGTTTTAGTTCGACTTTCTTGTGCGACTTGTCGAATGTAAAGGCCGTGATCTGGTACCGTCCGGCCATTCCTCCCAGTGAAACATTGGTCGTCACCTGGCCGCTCGAGTCGGAGAGGGCGCTGGGCGGGTCGAACGTTACGCCCGGTGCCGCGGCGAATTCGACCAGCGCTCCCGCGACGGCTGCTCCCTGCGCATCGTTGACTTGCACAACCACCGGCTGTGGCAGCAGGCTTCCCGTTTGCGCGAACTGCTTCCCGCCGCTCGATTCCACAATCGCTGCCCCCACTCCCGTGGGTTTCAGTGCAGGGGACGCAGCGCTTTTACGCGAGCACGATGTTCCTAGCAAGGCCAATCCCAGAAGGAATGCACCATAGACTTTCATCGTTTTGCGACCTCCCTAGGATGGGCGTTGGCCTTTGCTGACTTAGATGACCCAGAGGATTTCTCTCCGCCTTTTTGCGACATCAAAAACGCTGTAACCGCACGCGCGTCTTCATCGCTCATGGCGCGGTTCGGCTCTACCGTTCCCGGGCGTAGGGATTGTGGATTCTTCATCCATTGATAAATCCACGCTGCCGTCAGCCGCGATCCAACCTGCGTCAACGTCGGCCCGATGTAGCCCTTGTCCGTCTTCGTGTCCACGATATGGCATCCCTGGCACGAATA
>QHVR01000582.1 GCA_003223595.1 Acidobacteriota bacterium | reverse complement strand
TCTGGGCCAAGCCGGAAGACTACAAAAAAGCTACGCAGCGTGTATTCCATTCGGGTGAACACGCGAGTTTTATCCAACTGCCGGTGGTCGAGATGAAGTGAGTCGAATCTGGTGATGCGAAAAGCCTGTGAATTGATGATTTTTGCGCTGCTGCTCGCAGTGCCTCTGTTCGCGCAGGAAATGCGATTGTGGGTATTGCGCGAGCCGGGCGAAATGGTCGAGTACGATCTCACCACATTTGCCGTTAAGAACCGGGTAAAGGTGCCGCCACAGGCACTGAAATCGCCCGCAAACGTTTCAGTGAACCATCCCGGCCAGATGTTGCTGGTGCCGTCGACGACGCCCGCGGTCACCGATGAGGACGCGGCCGCTCCTCACACGGTATGGCTCTGGAATGGGCAAGCCGCAACCACGCTCGAGCCAGGTACCGAGCACAACCGTGAGCAGCGGGGCTCGAACCAGGTGGTGACCGAGTCCGCACCTGTGGCCGCGCTGTCCGCGGACGGAACCCACCTCTATTGGTTTGATAATCACGAGCGCCGGCTCGACCGCGAAGAGATCAATCTCTCTACTACTATCACGTGGGAAGCGTGGCGCACCGACTTGAATGGAAAGAATCGCGAGGACTTGGCCTCGGTGAAACTGCCGGAATGCGCTTGTGCTACGGGCGTTTGCGATGAGACTTGTCCTGTGGGCGCCTTCTGGGCTCCGGACGAGGGTGTCGACAAATTTTTCCTGATGACGCAGTACATCGCGGGGCAGACTGAAAGAACTTATAAGACGACTACTCTGTACCAGGACGAAAGCGGTAAGTGGACGGGCAAGCCCCTGCCGCAAGCGTTAGAGCAGCCGCTGGATGCATCTCCGGCGGGAGATGTAATTGTGTCCGCGATTCCCGACGTGGCGTGTTGCGGATGGTCCAACCAGAGCAACGATCAGACGCTGGTGCTCGTCAATGGAAAATCGCAGACGATCTTTGATGAGGCCGCGACCTACAAAAATTCCGATTACGACGTAAGCTTCTTTACATCGAATGCGAAGTTGTCACCAGATCTGAAATCACTGGCCATGACGATCAGCGCGACCGCCCAGGCGAACAAACCGATTCAGTTGGCCGAAGATGGACAGGCCAATCCCGAAGAATCGCTGCACATTCGCAAGACTCTGGCCGAGCTGCCTGCGGTCGCCGTGAAAATGGTCGCGGAGCCTGCCAAGCAGGTTGCATTCGTGCCGCACGCCTCGCTTGTGGCCTGGATCAACGATAAGGAATTGCTGATCCTGGAGGATCATGTGCTGGTTGTATATAACGTCGGCAGCGGAGTGCGGCGGAAATCGACGGTGAAGGTGGAAGACCCGGGGCGGGTGTTTCTGCGGTAACGAAAGCTGCCGCGCGGGCGCCGCTGGACAGGCGATGGCGGGTGTCCCTACATATTTCCTACAGCGGAGGGAAAATGATGTTCCTACACGATCTCCGATTCGCAGTTCGCCAGGGTTTGAAATCGCCGAAGTTCACCGTGACGGCGGTCCTCATCTTTAGCCTTGGCATCGGGGCGACTACCGCCATTTTCTCGCTGGTCGAAGGCATTCTGCTCCGTCCCTTGCCGTTCAGCGATCCTGATCGCCTCGTCGCACTGGGAGACCGTCTGCAAGAAAATGGCGGAGTTGGTGTTTCGGCCCGAGAGATCGCCACATATACGAAAGCTACGAGCGCGTTTTCCTCCTCCGGCGCATATATCCCGGTCACGTTTGAAATTTCCAGTGATGCGAACCCCGTACAAGTTCACGCGGCAAGGTTCACTGCGGGCGTCTTCACTACGCTGGGCGTGCCTCCCATGCTGGGCCGGGTATTCAGTGAAAAAGAAGATGACGATCACCAGCCGCTTGCAGTCATCAGTTATGCCCTGTGGTTGAATCGCTATCGCCGGGATCGTGATGTGCTGGGTAAGCCAATCGTGCTCGACCGCAAGGTGTACTCGATCATCGGCGTGATGCCACGCGGCTTCGAGTTTCCCTTGGAGTCGGGACGCCTCGAACAGGCGCAGCTCTGGGTACCAATGAGTCTTACTGCGGACGAACTTTCGGAGCAGCGTGCTGGAGCTTGGTTCTACCAAATGGTCGCCCGGCTTAAGGAAGGAGTGAGCCCGCGACAAGGAGCGCAGGATGCGGCCCGGGTAGCCAGGCAGATCGCGCGAGATTTGCCCCCGGCGCAGTCTGCGATTCCGATTCGCGGGGATGTAATTCCCCTGCGCGAGGTCGAGGTCGAAGATGTGCGACCGGTATTGCGAACTTTGTTCTTGGCAGTTACGGTTGTTCTGCTCATTGCCTGCGTGAATGTTGCGGGCTTGCTGCTAGTGCGTGCCATCCGGCGCCGCCGCGAATACGCAGTGCGACTAGCTCTTGGGGCGCGCTCGGGTAGGATCGTCCGCGAGACGATTTTTGAAGGACTGATTCTGAGCTGCAGTGCCGGTTTGCTGGGCCTGGCGTTCGCTGCGGTCGCAATTCGAACTGCCTTGCACCTTTTGCCGGATTCCATGCCGCGGATTGATTCGATCTCAATCGATGCCGGGGTTGCTCTGTTTGCGTTTGGCGTTGCGCTTTTGAGCGGCGTGCTTTCAAGCCTCGCGCCAGCATTTGCGGCGCTCCGCACCAATGTCAGCCAAAGCCTGAAAGAAGGGGGTAGCAGCGGCACGGCGGCTGCGGGCCACACCTGGTTGCGTTCGGCTCTGGTGGTCTTAGAAATTGCCGTCGCTCTGGTCCTCCTCACAACGTCCGGAGCCTTCCTGCGGAGTTTTCAGAAGATGCGGGCCATAGATCCTGGGTTCCGTCCGGATCACGTACTGGTGGCGCGCTATCAGTTGCCAATGAAGCAATACTCGACCGAGAACTCCGCGGAAATATTCAGCCGGCAAGTAGTCGAGAAAATATCGAGCAAGCCCGGAATTCTTGCCTCAGGTATCACTACCGCTCTTCCGGCAACGAGTTTTGCAGAAAGTGCCTATACGGTTGAAGGCCAGCCCAGCGACAGCTGGAAACTGCAGTTCGCCATTTACGGGACGGTATATGGCGAGTACTTCCAGGCAATGAAAATACCGCTGATTGATGGACGCTACTTCACCCCCAATGATCGCTCCAATTCTCCTGCCGTCGTGATCGTCAACCAGTCAATGGAGAAACGTTGCTGGCCAGGTCAGAGGGCGATCGGAAAGCGCATGCACGCGGGCCCGCCGGAAAATCCGTTGCCTTGGGCAACCGTCGTTGGTGTCGTCGCCGATATCAAGATGGGATCTCGGGATGAGCCCGGCGACGACCAGTGGTACCTCCCTGCGGAACAGCCGGCTACTCTGTACGGATCACATTCGAATGGAGAGGTGACGGCTTCCGCCTGGGGATACATCGCGTTCCGGTCGGCATTGCCTCCTGACCAGATGGTTCATACTTTGCGCGCGAGCGTGGCTGAAATCGATCCCCTGCTCGCGCTGGAACAACCTCAGCCCATGACTGACGTGATCTCGAGCGTGGAAGCGCCGCGCCGCTTCAATACCGATCTGATTGCGGCGTTTGCGGTCGCAGCGCTGCTGCTCGCGATCACAGGGATCTACGCTGTCATCGCATTCTCGGTTGCTCTGCGCGCACAAGAGATTGCAATTCGCATGGCGCTGGGCGAACAGCGGGTGGGCATTGTGCGGCTCGTTTTGACGGCAGCGGCCAAGATGGCATTGTTGGGCTGCGGGCTTGGACTGCTCGGTTCCCTCGCAGCTTCGCGCGTGATTAGCTCGTTCCTCTTTGAGGTGAGCGGAACGGACCCACTGATCTATGGCGCTGCAGTTGCCCTGATGATCGTCATGACGCTGCTGGCATCGCTGCTACCTGCAGCGCGGGCCGCAGCCGCAGACCCGAATGCCGTCCTGCGGGCAGCATAGGCGTTCGTCTACGCGCACGATTGGGATTTCGCGTTGTTCGAGCCGGCCCGAAACACCAGCCAGCCAAACAAGTTGGCGCCGATCACTACGCCCGCGATCTTCAGCGAATAGTGCCACGAACTTCCAACGTCAATGATTGGAAACACAGAGAGCACGACGAAGAGCAAGGTCACGAGCATTCCGGAACCCGCTGCCAGGCGGACCCAGAGAGGCGCTCGTAAGCCGCGATCTTTTCTGGAAAAGATCGGAATGGCGAACAGTGCCAGGTAAGCGATTCCATAGAACGTGAAGCTCCACGTCAGCAGCAACTCATACGATTCCTCATGGCCCACCCCGATCAAGGCGAGCAGGGCGACGACGAGAGTGGCCGCCCCCAGAACTAACACCGAGTTCATCGGCGTTTTGTAGCGCGGGTGCAGTTGCGAAAACCATTCCGGCAGCAGGTGATCCCATCCGGCAACCATGGGCAATCGCGTGCTGACGCTGAAGAAAGCGCAGAACGTTGCCAGGTAGTAGATGAAGAGGAAAAGCACCGCGGGAGTGATGACCCATGACAACATCCCGAACGGCTGAACCCCGCGGCTGAGCGCTTGCGCCACTGGCGCTACGACGTCCTCCGATGAGGGCGGCACGAACGCCAGGATCGCGCTGGTAGCCAAAATGTAGACGAGCGCGATAATAGGCCCGGTGATCAGGACGGACCGCGGCAAGTGGCGCGCCGGATTGCGGCATTCGCCGGCAAAGACTGCAATGTATTCGAATCCAGTCAGCGCTCCGAAAGTCATCTTGCTGAAGACACTCAGGCTGAAAAGCGTGAGTGGCGGCGCAACCAGCCGCAAGGGATGGTAATCGCGGAGCGTGCCGCGCCAGACATTCAGGAACGGCAGCACAATCAGCATGGCAACCGTGACCAGAAAAACGATTGCGCCTACATTGTTGATCCACTTGCCGATCCTGAGACCGAGTCCCGCGATGCCCATCGTGATTCCGATGACTGCGAATGAAGCTCCTACGATCAGCCATTTGCTGGAAGCAATCCACGCGGCGCCTGGGATCACGTAAGAGGCGAACGACACCGTTACAAGACCTCCCAGTCCCACATAAAGAATGACGTAAAGCCACAGATTCCAGGCGACGAAGAAACCGATCTGATCGTTGAAGGCAATGCGCGCCCACTCGTATAGACCGCCTTCAACGGGCAACACGCGGCTGAGATGCATCACGACCAGCGCCGCGGGAGTGAAGAAAGTCAGGATCGCCAACAACCAGAAAACCACGTGCGAGGGTCCGGCCTTCACCGCCGTGCCCATGTAATCAGCCACAATGATGATCAGTAGCTGGGCCAGCACGAGATCGAGCAGCCCGAGTTCTTTGCGCAGCGTGGTGCTGTGCGATTGGACCTCGGCTTCTACCGTTTGCAGGGCCGGGTTGGGAGTGCTGGGCACTGTTGTCGTCGAAATGAAAAACTCACCGTACGAAAATCGAGTAAGGTGGGCCAGTTCTACTTCTTGCTCGGGCTTACAGCCGGCTTGAGTAACAGATCCTGATAATCGAAGCTGAAATCCGCTAAGGGCGACACTGCGGCCATCCTGGCGCTATCGATGCTGCCGTCCGGGTTCAGAGAAAACGTCACAAATGCGTCTTCGATCGTGCGCACGCGCCAGTGCGCTTTGAACGTGTCGTATTGCCAGTGCTGCAGGTCGCCAATCATTCCGGGAGTGTGGTCGAAGCTCATCACCAGGCCGGCATTTTCCATACGAATGGTGATGGGGCCATACCAGGGATCGTTATAGACGCCGGCGTATTTCTCAAGGGGCAGGGAAGGCTTGGAATTCGCGTCGCGAGCGCCTTCTGCCTTCTTCATGGTTTCGGCGGCCTGTTTTTCCTCCTGATCTTTCACCGCTTTGAATCCCGCGATCCAGTCGGTTGCCGGCAGGTGGAAGTAATAATCGAGTACGTGATAGAGGATGGAGTCGAATGCTCCGCCTTCTTCCGCGTTGGTGAGCACTACCACCCCGAGGTTTTCCTCGGGAGCCAGCATCACTCGCGAGACAAAGCCACCCACCCCGCCGGTGTGGCCTACGAGTTTGCGGCTATGATAGTCGCGCAATCCCCAGCCCAGCGCGTAATCGGCGAAGTTCGCTTTCAGGCCAGCCAAAGGCGCGGGCGGATCCTCGATGGGCAGGATCGTCTGCGCCGTCCACATCTCTTTGGAACGCTGCTCAGTGAATAAACGTCCGTCATGATCCACGTACTTCCCGCGATTCAGTTGCAGTTGTACCCACTTGGCCATGTCCGCTGCGCAGGAATTGATAGCGCCTGCTGGAGCGGCATTGTCCAGATCTTCGAAAGGGATCACTTGCAACTTTCCATCCACGCGCGAATGCGGGGAAGCGTAGTCGCCGCCGGCCTTGTACCCGGTCGTACTCAGGTCGGTATGGTTCATCCCGAGCGGGGCAAAGATGCGCTGCCGGACGTAGTCATCCCAAGTCGTGCCGGTCACTGCGGGAATGATCTGGCCGGCTGTCATGTAGAGCAGGTTGTCGTAAGCATAGCGGCTGCGGAAACTGGACTGCGGCTTCATGAAGCGCAATCTGTAGATGACGTCTGCCCGGCTGTACGTGCTGTGAGGCCAGAACAAGAGATCGCCTTCGCCCAGGCCCATGCCGCTGCGGTGGGTCAGCAGATCGCGGATGGTCATCTCGTGCGAAACGTAGGGATCGTACATGACAAATCCCGGAAGCCGCTGGTAGACAGGATCGTCCCAGGAGAGCTTGCCTTCATCTACGAGGGTGGCGAGTGCGGCGGTGGTGAAGGCTTTGGTGTTCGAACCGATCCCGAAAGTGGTGAATTGGTCGACCGCAGTGGGGTCGCCCAGTTTGCGCACGCCGTATCCCTTAGCCACGAGGGTCTTGCCATCTTTCACAATTGCGACCGCCATCCCGGGAACGTCGAACGTCTTCATCGAAGAAGCTACATATGAGTCCAGATCAGGTGGCGCAGTGGACTGCGAAGTTGACGCAAGGGGAAAGGCTAGAACAATGGCAAGCAACACCCTGGCAGCAGGGAATCGGCGCATGCAGGTCTCCAGATGAGAAGTGAACTCAGGAATTCGACGCGACGATTAGAACACAGGAGCAGGCGGGGGAGGGGACGAAGGAAGCGGGGGCCGGAGAGGCGGCCCCCAATATCCGAGCCTGGGTCAGTTCATCCGCTGCCCGACTACGGCATCAATGTAGTCGACCAGTTGAGTGACTGTGAGTTCGGAATCAAGTAGATCTTCCATTTCAGAGGTGCTGAAGCCGGTCCGAGCCGCCGCCTCCTGCAAGAGCTCTGCCATGGAAATATACGAAATACGATCGGAATAGAGTCTCATTCACTTCTCCTCGATTTTCGCTGGGGTGGAACCTGGCAGTTCCGGACTCAATCGGCGCCTGAAAAAGCGCGCAAAGGGTCAGCAGCGAATCGAGCAGAGCTGAATGGTGCGATCGTTGGGTGGTAACAGAACGGCAGTCTTGCTCAAGCCCAGCGACAGCCAGTCGCGTTCCGTCGTAGCAACTCTTGGTAGTAAGGGCGCTACAACCATGAGCGGAGGAGCTGCGTTGGCTTGAGAGTGGAGTACAACGGGAGCTGTCTCGCGATGGAACGCAGTATCCGGCGGATCGACGTCCGGTAGCACCACCAACAGCAGCACCACAAACACGGCGCTGCCCAACAGGATGAGTGTCGACGTGCTGGCCTTCCAACGGGACATGACTTGGTTTGTTTTGCCAGAGTTTAGGATGCGTGTCAAGGCCGGAAAGGCTGTATTTCAGGCGCCAGAACGCAATCAAGTTGCGCGACCTGTTTCGCGCCCGAAGTGGCTGTACAAAGCCGCGGGCTTCGTATACAAACTCTCAAAGCAGCGGTGCGGGGGTTCTTTGTATTTTCGGCCCAAAAACTTGGACGATGCCATTTCCGTGCTGAGCTCATCGGGCGGCCAGATCCTGGCCGGAGGCACGGATTTTTATCCCGCTCTGGGAGAGCGCCTTCCGCAAGGTGATGTGGTAGACATTACGGCGGTTCGCGAGATCCGTGGAGTCTCCACGGAAGAGCGCTACTTTCGTATCGGTGGACTCACGACGTGGACTGAAGTAGTGCGTGCGCCGCTGCCTCATTGTTTCGATGCACTGAAAGCCGCGGCGCGGGAGATCGGGTCGGTGCAGATCCAGAATTGCGGGACCGTGGCTGGGAATTTGTGCAACGCGTCCCCGGCTGCGGATAGCGTGCCGGCCCTGCTCGTTTTGGACGCCGAAGTCGAACTGGTTTCAACAGGTGGCGCCCGCCGCTTGCCGCTCGCGCAATTCATTACCGGCAACCGCAGGACACAAATAAGAGGCGATGAAGTCCTGACCGCGGTGCTGGTGCCGCACCAGTCCGAAAGTGCCGCTTCCGCATTCCTGAAGCTGGGGGCGCGAAAGTATCTGGTCATTTCAATTTCGATGGTTGCGGTGATACTCGAAACCAATAGCTCAGGTTGCGTTTCGCAAGCCCGCGTCGCGGTGGGATCGTGCTCGGCCGTGGCCCGCCGCTTATTCGATTTGGAAAAAGATTTGCTCGGGCAGCCCGCTGATCCGCAAATCGGCTCGCTTGTGGGGCCTCAGCATCTCGCGACTTTATCTCCCATTGACGACATCCGCGCAACGGCCGAGTACCGGCGGGATGCCTCCGTTACGCTGGTCCGGCGAGCGCTGCAAGCTTGTGTGGGGAGCACCTGACGTGGCGACGCAGACTCCAACATCGCCGATCGAATCGCAGCTCATTTCTTTTTCCATCAATGGCCGCAGTGTGGATGTGAGCGTAACTGGAAGCCGCCGTCTCTCCCGCGTGTTGCGGGAGAACCTGGGCCTGACGGGGACGAAGGTCGGTTGCGATGCCGGGGACTGTGGCGCCTGCACCGTGTTGCTCGACGGGGAACCCGTGTGCGCTTGCCTGGTCGCGGCGGGACAGGTGGCGGGATGCGAAGTCACAACCGTCGAAGGCCTGGCGAGCCGGTCGCCCATACACAATCGTTTGCAAACTTCTTTCCTTGTCCACGGAGCTGCGCAATGCGGTGCGTGCACTCCCGGAATGCTGGTGTCAGCCACTGCGCTGCTCGAAAGGAACTCGTCTCCATCCGAGCAGGAAGTCATGGACGCGATTGGCGGAGTGCTCTGCCGCTGTACGGGATATCGCAAGATCATTCGCGCGATTCAGGAAGTGAATGTCCACGGCCAGCAGCTTTCGCCTCAAGCCGGTGCGGCCGTGGGGGCGCGGCTGATCCGCCTCGACGGCCAAAAGAAAGTTGACGGCACAGAAATCTTTGGAG